>JBIOID010000151.1:0-5172 GCA_044449585.1 Candidatus Limnocylindrales bacterium | reverse complement strand
GGTGCTCCATGCATCTCGATCGTCGTACCGACGCCTCCACGTGCTGCGCTTCGGGCTGCTGGCGCTGGGCGGCCTGCTGATCGGGCACCAGGCGGTCTACCTCGCGCAGTATGGCGATGGCGCCGCATTCACCCAGGCGATGACGGCCGGCGGGCATGACGGCTACTGGGGCATCTTCACGACGGTCGCGCTGGCCGGCCTCCTCCTGCTCCTGACGCGTTCGGCCTGGCGCCTCCTCGAGCTGCCGCGGGCGGGCGCCGCCGGGACCGGCGAGTCGCCCTCTGCCACCCCCGTGCGCTCCTACCGGCGCGAGCTGCTCATGCTCTGGCCGCCTCTCTTCGGCACGGTCGCCGTGGCGTACGGCATCCAGGAGAACATCGAGCACCTCGTCGCGCAGGGCCACCTACCCGGGTTCGCCCCGCTCGTGGGGGCCGAGGCGCCGCTCGCGCTGCCGATCCTGGGCCTCGTCACACTCGCCTTCGCCCTCGTCGGGGCGCTCGTCCGCTGGCGCATCGCGGTGCTCGAGGCGCGCGCCACGGCCGTCGCCGCCGTGCGCCGTCGCTGGCTGGCCGGCGCGATGCCGCCGCTCCTCGGCTGGGCCTTGGTGAGCGCGATCCGCGCCACCTTCTGGTCACTCGCCCGCCAGGGCCCGGTTCGGGCCCCGCCGTCGGCCTTCGGTTGACGCTGCACCCGGACCAGGCGGTCCGGGTCATCCGCGCTCACGAAGGAGTCACCGTGCACATCATGCCCTTCGGGCGGCGGCTGCATGCCGTCGTCCTGGCCGGCGTGGCCAGCGCCTTCCTCGTCCTGGCCACGGTCGTGCCCGTCTTCGCGCACCAGCAGGTGGACTTCGGTCCGTACCACCTGGAGATCGGCTTCATCGACGAACCGGTCTATGTCGGCAACAAGAGCGGCCTCGAATTCGACGTCTTCAAGGGCACCGACCCCGTGGCCGGCCTGGAGAAGACGCTCAAGGCCCAGGTCATCTACCAGGGTCAGTCGCGTGACCTGGACATCCAGCCCGAGACCGACGACTCGAACAACTTCTATCGGGCGTACTTCATCCCCACGGCCGCGGGCCCGTACACGTTCCACATCTACGGCGCCATCGAGGGCACGGCCTTCGACCAGTCGTACACCTCGAGTCCGACGGGGTTCGACGAGGTGCAGGACGCCGCGCCGGGCCAGTTCCCGGTGCAGCTGCCGACCCTCGCCGAGGTCCAGGCCAGCGCGCAGAAGGGCGCCGACGCGGCCAGCCAGGTGACGATCGCCCTCGCCCTCGGTGGGGCCGGAGTGGTCATCGGCCTGTTCGGCGTCGGTCTCGCCCTGGCGGCCCGCCGCCGGCCGACGAGCTAGCGCCGCCGTGCATCGCCAGCGCGGGCCCGCCCGCGGACGTCTTCTCACCGCGGGTTTCGCCGCGGTCGGGCTCGCGTTGGCCCTCGTCCTGTCGGTGGGGGTCGCTACGGCGCTCGGCCACTCGCAGCTGGTCTCCAGCTCGCCTGGCGCTGGGCAGGTGGTCGCCCAGTCGCCGACGCAGATCCGGCTCATCTTCAGTGAGCCCATCGAGGGCCGCTACACCAGCCTGGACCTGCTGGACGGCTCGGGCACAGCCCTGCTGGTCGGCGTCGGCTCGGTCGATCCCGCCGACCCCAACGCGCTCGTCGTGCAGATCGTCGACCCGTTGCCCGACGGGGTCTATTCCATCAACTGGCGGGCCGTCTCGGCCGCCGATGGACACAGCACCAACGGCTTCCTGAGCTTCGGCATCGGTACCGCCACGCTGCCCGCTGGCAGCGGCCAGACCTCGGCCAACGTGGGGGACCTGCACGCGGGCCACACCGGCAGCCTCGCCTCCCTGGAGGTCTTCGCCAAGACCATCGGCGACGGTGGGCCGATGCTCGCATTCGGCCTGTGGATCTTCGGCCTGCTGGTCCTGGTGCCGGTCCGCGGCCGTATCCCGGGCGGCCTGGTGCTGGCGCAGGTGGCCGGGATGGTGGCGGGCGCGGTGGGTGCCGTGCTGCTCATCTGGGTCAGCCTGGTGTCACTGCCGGCCTCGCCCCAGGGCCCCGACCTCGTGGGCTTCCTGTTCGGCACGCGCATCGGCCAGCTGCTGACAGCGCGAACGGCGCTGGCCGTCGGGGCCTGGGTGCTCGGCCTGATCCTGGTGGGTCGCCACGGCGACCGTCGCACGGCCCTGGTCAGCGCCCTCCTGGGCGTAAGCGGCGCCGCGTATCTCGTGCTGGTCGCGCTGATGGGCCACAGCGCCGCCTTCTCGCCGCCCATCCCGCTCGTCCTGGATATCGTCCACCTGGGTGCGGCCGCCATCTGGATCTCCGGCCTGGCGGCCCTGGCCATGCTGACCGGATTCGGCGGTGGACCGGTGCGCGCGGAGTTGCGCGAGATCGTGCCGCGGTTCTCGGCCTTGGCCCTGGCCAGTGGCGGGCTGCTCGCGGCGACCGGTATCTACGCCGCATGGGACATGACCCACGACTTCACCAATCTCGGGACCAGCTATACCGTCAACCTTGCGCTCAAGGTGGCCCTCGTCGCGGCCGCGTTCGCCCTCGGGGCGGTGAACCTGTTCGACGGCGGCCGGGACCGGTATGCCTTCGGCCTCGCGCGGCGGGTGGCGGTCGAGGCGGCGCTTGCCTTTGCCATCCTGGTCGCCACGGCCAACCTGACCAGCGGCTCGCCGACGGGTGAGGGCCGACCCATCGCGATCACCCCGGTGCCCACCACGGCGGGCACGACGGTGGACGCGTCGCTGGCCATCCAGCCCGGCACACCCGGGCCCAACCAGCTGTGGGTCGGTCTGGCACGGATGCCGCCGAGCGGTGCTACGGTCAGCGTCGTGCTGCAGCGTCTCGACAGCTCGACCGGCACCAGCACCATCCCCATGTCGCCCGCCACCGCCGTTTCGGGCGTGAGTGGCGCCGCCGCGTACACCGCCAGCGGCCTGGTGTTCGCGCCGGACTCGGAGTGGGACGCCAGCGTCATCGTGACCGGCGCGGACGGAGCGGAACTCGGCCGCGCGCGTTTCGACTACGCCTTCGACGCCACAAACCTCAGCGCGGGCGAACAGATCCCGCTGCTCGATCCGGCCCTGCTGGTGGGCATCCTGCTGCTCGGCGGAGGATTGCTCGGCTTCGCCTTCTGGATCGGGGGCGGGCGACCGCCGCTCGTGGAGATGCGCCTGGGGCGCAGGGCTCTCGCGCTCGGAAGCGTGCTCGGCGGCCTGCTCGGCGTGCTCGTGCTCGTGGGCCCGCGGTGACACGCCGCGTCGCGTGGATCCTGGCCCTCGTGGCCCTGCCCACGGCGGGTCCTGCCGCGGTCGCCACCTTCAGCAGCTCACCGACCACCGGCGGAGGTGGCCTGTCGGCGTCACTGCTGGTGGGCGTGGCGGCCCTTGGGCTGGCCGTATTCGGCTTCGTCCTGCGCGGCGATCTGCGCGCACGCGTCCCGCGCCACCAGGGGCTGGTGACGAGCGCGATGTGGCTGTGCGGCATCGTCGGTTTCGCGTTCACCATCAGCGCCCTGACCGAGGCGCCGACGGTCGCGGCCTTGCCCAACCCGATACCGCTGACGGTCGATTCGGTCACGGCCGGACGGGGCATCTACGTCAATAGCTGCGAGCAGTGCCATGGCGTCTCGGCGCGCGGTGGCGGGCCCCTCGCCTACACGACGCAGGTCGCGCCCGCCGACCTGCTCTCCGGTCATCTGCTCCAGCACAGCGACAGCGACATCGAGTACTGGATCGCCAACGGGCTGCCGGGCGGCATGCCCGCCTGGCAGGGCACGCTCACCCAGACGCAGATCTGGGACGTGGTGAACTTCCTGCGCGCCATCAACACCGGCCAGGCGACGGTCGCCGGGCCCACCCCGACCCCCGGGCCGTCCGGTGCCACGCTCAGCCCGTCCCCGTCAGGCAGCGCGTCCGCAGCCCCATGAGTCGAGGACGCGGGCGATACGTCGTGGCGGGCGCCGCCCTCCTCGTGGCGGTCGCCGCCATCGCTGTCCTGGTGGCCCAGGGCCTGGGGCTGGGTCAGCCGCTCACCGCGACGGGCATCGTCATCGACGTCCAGTCGGACTCGGCGGTCGACATCACCGGCTTCACACTGCGCACGGCGGACGGCCAGCTGGAGCACTACCTGGTGGGGCGACTCGACACGGCCAGCCCGGCCTTCCCGAGCGTCCACCTGCGGTCGCACCTGATCTCGCTCATCCCGATCGTCGTGACCTACGAGATGGATGGTGATCAGCGCGTCGCCGTCCGTATGGTCGACGCACTCTTGCCGGCCTCCACCGCCACGCCGCTCGTGACAAGTTCCGCCAGGGCTCGTTCGCCGTCCCCCGGCTGAAGGTCGACGGCCGCGATGGCGTCGCGCACGACGGTCGTCGCGAAGCCCAGCGCTCGTGCGTCGATGGCCGTGGCGCGCACGCAGTAGTCGGTCGCGAGGCCGATGACCACGACCCGCTCGATGGCTCGCTGGTGGAGCAGCTCCGCCAGCTCGGTCGGCGTCGTGTCGCCTGAAACGGGATCGCGCATGGTGAAGCCGGAGTACCCGTCCTCGCCGTTGCTCCCCTTGCGCACCACCGGGCCGTCCACCGCCAGGGCGTCGTGGAAGGCGGCGCCCCACGTGTCGCGCACGCAGTGGACGGGCCAGGTGCCGCCGTCGGCGGCGAAGTGGGGCGTGTGCGCGGGGTGCCAGTCCTGGGTGTAGACGACCAGTGAGCCGGCAGCCCGCGCGGCCGCGATCTCCCGGTCGGCCGCGATCACGACGGCGTCAGCGCCGGCCACCGCCAGGCTCCCGCGCGGGTCGGCGAAGTCGTTCTGCACGTCGACCACGATGAGGGCCGTGAAGTCGTCGTAGCGCGGTCGTCCGGGCCCGGTCGGGGTGGTCATGGGGCCATCCTAGCGCCCCACAGGGCACGTCCGGTACCATCGGGCCCGTGACCGTTCCCACCGGGCCAGCGGCGGCCACTCCTCCCGCCACGTCTGGCGACGTCATCCAGGTGTCCCAGCTGCGCAAACGATTCGGCGCCGTCCAGGCCGTCGATGGCGTCGACTTCGTCGTCCATCCCGGTGAGATCTTCGGCCTGCTGGGGCCCAACGGCGCCGGCAAGACGACCACCATCGAGATGCTCGAGGGTCTGCAGCACGCCGACAGCGGC
>JBIOID010000150.1:0-5173 GCA_044449585.1 Candidatus Limnocylindrales bacterium | reverse complement strand
GTGTCCCACGTGTCGGCGAAGTGCTCGTCGAAGCCGGCCGCCTTGACCATGTCCATGTTGACGAACATGGCGTCCTCGACGTGCCAGCTGATGGGCAGGCCCAGGATCTTCGGGCCGTACGCGGCGATACGGTCCATGTACAGGTACTTGGCCTTCTCGGCCGCGAAGGAGGGATCGTTGATGCGCGCGGTGAGGTCGATGAAGCCCGTCTTCGACTCGAAGTCCGGGTACGAGCTCTCGGTCGTCATGTAGATGTCGTGGGCGCCTTCGGTCACCGACGTGTTGATCTGCTGGGCCGCCGTCGACCAGTCGTACAGGTCGTACTCGAAGGACACCTTGGGATAGAGGGCCGTGAAGGCCTGCCCGATCTGCTGGTGGTGCTGGACCTCCTTGTCGGACCACGGCCCGACGTAGAAGCGCACCTTCCCGCTGAGGTCCAGGGGGCTGGGCGACGGTGATGGAGCGGTCGAGGCGGCCGGCGTACCCGTCGCTCCGGCCGTCACGGTGGCCGTCGGGGTGGCCGTCGCGCTGCTGCCGCAGGCGGCCACGATGGCGGCGACCGTGGTCGGGGCAAGGCCGAGAGCGAGCAGGCGTGTCACGAAGCTGCGCCGCGAAAGCTTCCCGGCCAGGTACGCGTCAGCCAGGCCGGTCGTCCGGCGCTCGAGCTGAGGATCCATGAGCGCGACTCCTCCTTCGCGGGCCGACGGGCCGACCATGGTCTCGCCCAGGGTCTCTCCCGCGACCGCAAGCTCGCACTATCCCGCCGGCCTGGCCGGATGGCCGTGCCGTTGAGCAAGAATATGCTAGCGGCGTCAAGGGTATGCGTGCATGATATTGCGACCCCATGGGCGAACCAGGCTCCGGCGGAGGCAGCCATGAGAGCGCGAGGCCTGGCGGGGGAGACGCACACGGCCGAACAGCTGATCGAGGTCGCGACCGCGTTCTACCTCCAGGGCAAGAACCAGGCGGAGATCGCCGCCGAGATGCGGCTGAGCCCCTCCACCGTCTCGCGCTATCTCAAGCGGGCGCGCGAGGAAGGCATCGTCCACGTGGAGATCCGGCCTCCGCATCGCCACCACGTGGACCTGGGCCGGGAGGTGGCCGCCCGCTTCGGTCTGGAACGGGCCGTTGTCCTGGCCCTCGTGGGCGAGGGCCCCGACGCCCTGTTCGCCCTGGCGGCCGATCATATCGGCAGCCTCCTGCACACCGGGATGCGGGTCGGCATCTCGTGGGGCCAGACGCTGGCCGGGGTGGTCCGGTTCCTGCGGCCGCGCGCCGTGTCGGATCTCAGCATCAGCCAGCTGACCGGCGGCCTGGCCAACATGGAGCCCGGCAACCAGGGCCACGAGCTGGTGCGCCATCTCGCGCAGCTCTACCCCAACAGCCGGGTCAAGTACCTCCACGCACCGGCCATCGTGGACAGCGAGGTGATCCATCAGGCGCTGATGGCCGAGAGCTCGGTGCGCTCGGCGCTGGCCGAGGGGGCGCGCTGCCAGCTCGCCCTTGTGGGCATCGGTTCGATGGGTCAGGACGCGACCCTCCTGCGCGTCGGCGACCTGCCGGCAGCCGACGAGGCCCACCTCATCCACGATGGGGCGGTCGGCACCCTCAACAGCCGCTTCTTCACCCGCGATGGCCGACCCGTCCGGCATCTCGATCGACGCACCATCGCCCTCGACTGGGACGAGCTGGCCGGCATCCCGACCGTCGTGGCGGTGGCGGCCGGCCCGTCCAAGGTGCTGGCCATCGCCGGCGCGACGCAGACCGGTTGCCTGCACACCCTGATCACCGACGAAACGACGGCCCGTGCCCTGTTGGCGCTCTGACCCTTGAGGTTCCGCCGGTGCCATCGGCTGCTGCGCCCGTGACCTGGCCGCCCTCGCGCCATGCGCTGGAGCACGGCACCGACCAGCCGGTGCCGCGAGCCCGCGGCCTGGCGGCTGGGCCGCTGGACTTCACCCTGGTCGGGGTCGATGTGCAGCGTGTGCGTTGGGGCGACCTGGAGCTGGTCGATCGGGTCTACATGTCCGTGCGCGACCGGAACTGGGACACCATCGCCCCGGTGATCTCGGGCCTGCGCATCCGGCGCGACGCCGGCCACCCCCTGGTCGTCACCTTCGACGGGCGCACCCGCGCGGAGGCGCTCGACCTGGCGTGGCAGGGCACGATCACGGTGACGGGCGACGGACGGATCGTGTACGACATGGTGGGCGAAGCGCGCACCGACTTCCGCTACTGCCGCATCGGCTTCTGCGTGCTGCACGCCGCGGCGGTGGCGGCCGGACGCCCGTATGTCGCCGAGACGCCGGGCGGTCAGGTGCGCGGCGTCCTGCCCCGGCTCGTGGCGCCCCAGACGATCGTGGACGGCCATGAGATGCCCCTCTTCCCGGCCTGTTCGGCGATCGCGCTGGACCTGGGCGGCGTCGTGGCGCGGGCCGACTTCGAGGGCAGCCTCTTCGTGATGGAAGACCAGCGCAACTGGACCGACGCCTCGTTCAAGACCTGTTGCACGGTCGACGCCCCATACCCCTACGAGGCACGACGCGGCGAGCGGTTCGGCCAGCGCGTGACCATCTCGGCGGCGGGGCCGCCGCCGCCGGCGCCGGTCCGCCGCCCCCGCCCGCGGCGGGTCGGACTGGACCACGCGTCGATCGTCCCGTGGCCGGCGCTTGGCCTGGGCACCTCCCCCCAGCTGGACCGCCCGCTCGCGGCGGCGGAGGTGGCGCGCCTGCGGGCGCTCGGCGTGGATCATCTGCGGGTCGACGTCCGCCTGTCCACGCCGACCTGGCACGCCACGCTGGCGCGCGCCGTCCGGGACGCCCGGGCGACAGGGGCGCGGCTCGAGATCGCCCTGTTCGCCGACCACGCGACGCTCGGTCTGGTGGGCGAGCTGACCGCCCTGCTCCAGCCGTCGGAGGTCGCGCGGGTCCTCGTCTTCGACGAGCCGACCGCCGCCAACCAGACGACCCCGATCGAGCTGTTCGAGGCGGTCCGGGCGCGCCTGGCGTCGATCGCGGGGTCGTGTGCCCTGGTCGGCGGGACGGACGGTGACTTCGCCGAACTGAACCGCGACCGTCCGCCCGAGGGTGTCTTCGACGGGCTGGTCTACGCCATGAACCCGCAGGTACACGCCTTCGACGACGGCTCGCTGGTGGAGACGCTGGCGGCGCAGGCGACCACGGTGGCCACCGCCCGGTCGTTCGCCGGCGCCCGCCCGGTGCTGGTCAGCCCGGTGACCCTGCGCCAGCGGTTCAATCCGTCGGCCACCGACGCGGCGACGCCCGTCGCCGGCGGATCACTCCCACCGGCCGTCGACGCGCGCCAGATGTCGCTCTTCGCGGCCGGCTGGACGCTCGGCAGCCTGGCCGCCCTGGCCGGCGCCGGTGCGGCCTCGATGACCTACTTCGAGACGGTCGGCTGGCGCGGGATCATGGAGACCGGGCGCGGTCCGTTGCCGGCGCGGCCCTTCGCCTCCCGCGTCGGGGCGGTCTTCCCGCTGTATCACCTGTTCGCCGACCTGGCCGATCGCCGCGCGACGACGCTGGTGACGGCCATCCCGTCGACGCCGCTCGAGGTGGCGGCGCTGGCGATGCACACGCCGCGCGGCACACGCGTCCTGCTGGCCAACCTCACGCCGGGACCCCTCGAGGTCTCGGTGGGGCCGCTGGCCAGCGGCACCGGCCAGGTTCGGGTGCTCGACACGACGACCGCGCTGGAAGCGATGCTCACCCCGGCGCGCTTCCGCCGCCGTCGCCAGCGCATCTCGGTCGAGCGAGGCTCGGCCCGGCTCCGCCTGGCCCCGTTCGCGTACCTGCGCCTGGACGCCACCGGCGGCTGACGCCGCGCCCTATCGGGCGGTGTCGACCAGCCGCCGCGGGTTGTCGACGAAGAGGACCTCGAGCTCCTGATCGGTGAACCCGGCCTGCCGCAGGAACGGCGTCAGGTTGGTCTGGAGGTGGTCGTAGCCCCAGCCGCCGTAGCGGTGCAGCCGCATCTTCATGCAGATGTCGTTGCTGATCAGGACGCTCTCTCCGCGTCCGGCGTCGAAGATCCGTCGCACGTCTTCGATGCGCGCCGCATCGGTCGGGTTCATCTTCGTCTCGGAGTCGATCGAGAAGGTCGAGCCGAAGCAGTCGTGACCGATGGTCGCGCCGGTCTCGACCACGTCGCGCCACCAGGGCGCGCCGTTCACGTGGCAGATATGGATCCTGGTCGGATCCGCGCCGTGAGCCGTGAGCGTCCCGATCGCAGCCAGCACGACCTCGCGCCGGCCTTCCGTGTGCACCATGACCGGCACGTTGGTGGCGCGCTGGACACGGGCCGCCGCGACGAGGACCCGCTCCTCCACCGGCCGGATGGAGTCGCCGCTCGTCCCGAGCTCGCCGATGACGCCGGCCCGCACGTCCGTCCCGTCGATGCCGACGGTGACCTCTTGCAGGAAGCGCTCCGCCAGCTGGTCGATGGAGAGGTCAGCCACGCCGGCCGGCTGGAAGGCCTCGCGGTAGTAGCCGGTCCCCGTAATGATGTGCATGCCCAGCTGCCGCGCCGCCCGCTGCAGGTCGGCCGGCCGGCGGCCGGCCATGATGGGCGTGGGGTCGATGATCGAGCGGATGCCGGCGCGGCGCGCCCAGCCCAGCTCCGCGACCGCGTCGTCATAGCTGTCGAGGCGCTGGTTGGCGACCGACCACTGGGGCTCGCGCCGCAGGAAGCCCAGGCTGGTGAGCGAGATGGGCGCCTCCATGTCGACGCCCATCTCGGCCATCAGTCGCGCCATCTCCGGCGGCGGCGGGCGGTAGTCCGCGGATGTGTCGATGAAGATGTGCTCGTGGTGGAGGGTCGGACCCAGCTCGGCTCCGTCGATGGGGCCGTCGACGGTGATGACGGCCATCGGTCACAGCACCTGGCTGGTGGGTCGGATCACCACCTCGAAGAGGTCGACGCCGGCCGGCCGCTCCAGGGCGAAACGGATGACCGTCGCCACCTCGGCCGGGTCCAGCGGGACAACGCCGGGTACCAGGGCGTCGGCCTCGGGATAGACGTGGATGAGCGGCGTCTCGACCAGCCCGGGCTCGATGACCGTGACCCGGATGCCCTGGGGCGTGACCTCCTTGCGCAGCGCATCGGCGAAGGCGACCGTGGCGTGCTTGCTGGCGATGTAGGCCGGCTCGCCCAC
>JBIOID010000149.1:0-5221 GCA_044449585.1 Candidatus Limnocylindrales bacterium | reverse complement strand
GGCTGGAGGCGATCCCGGAGCGGGCGTCGCAGTGGGACCTGGCGGTACGCGGGGCGCCGGCGCTGGCCCAGGACCTGCGCGATGATCGGGCGAAGGAGTTCCTGTACCGTGAGCTGGCACGGCTGCGCCTGGACGCGCCCGTCACTGAGACGCTGGACGAGCTCCGCTGGCGCGGCGTCCCGCGGCCCGCTTTCGAGGCGCTGGTGGCACGGACGGGAGCGCGTCATCTGATCGGTCGAGTGGCCCGCTGGGCGGCGGGCTGAGCGCACCGCTGCCGCGCTGGCTGCCCATCGGCAGCCGCATGACGAGGGCGCCCGGTTCTGCGCTGAACCGGATGAAGCCGCCCACCGGCCCACGCACCGCCGTGCCATCGAGTTCCAGCGGCATGCTCGCCCCGAGGACCTCGATCTCGATCTCGCGACCGGCGAACCAGACGGCGTCTTCCGCCGGCGGGATACGCGCCAGCGCGAGAGTGAGGCCCAGCCGCGCGAGGCCGAGCCACGAGGCGGCCGGCAGGATGCACAGGTCCAGCCGGCCGTCGTCGAGGACGGCGGCCGGGTTGTGCATGACGAGGTTGGCGTAGAGGCGGGTGTTGCCCGTGATCAGCTGCCAGGCCTGACCCTCCCAGCTCAGCAGCCCATCGACGCGCACCCGGATGGCCCGCGCACGCCAGGTCGGCGCGACCGACAGCGCCCCCATGGCGATGGCCAGCGGCCCGGCCTTCCGTTTCAGGCCGGCCGGCGTGGCCGCCAGGACGGCGCCGTCGAGGCCCAGGCCGGCGGCCATCACGAAGCGCCCCCAGCGCCCGTCAGCCACCGTCACGCGACCGACGTCGATGGCTCGATCCACGCCCTCCACCAGGGCCAGCGCTGCGCCGTGAGGATCGCCGGGGATGCCCACGTCGCGGGCGAAGACGTTGGCCGTGCCGCCGGGCAGGAGACCCACCGTCACGCCGCTCCCGGCCATGATGGCGGCCACGTCCCGCAGCGTCCCGTCGCCGCCCGCCGCCACCACCATGCCGGCCCCATCGTCGAGGATGCGCGCCACCAGCGCGGCCGTCGGCACGGCGCGCTCGCGATCGTAGACGCGCGGCACCCAGCCGGCCGCGGCCAGGATGGGCCGGATGCGGTCGACCGGATAGGGCCCCCGATACGAGTGGGGATTGTCGATGATGGCGACGCGCATGGCGGTCGGCTCAGGCGGCCAGCAGCCGCAGCAGGTCGGCGTGCAGCGGCTCGGCCGCGGCGACCACGGCCACCTCGCCCGTCTTGCGCGCGAGGTCCAGCCAGGGACCGCCGGCCAGGTCGGTGATCCTCGCGCCGGCCTCGAGGGCGATGAGGCCGGCGGCCGCCACGTCCCACGGCGAGATCCCGCCCGCGTGGACGAACACGTCGAAGCGGCCGTCCGCCACGTACGCCAGCGCCAGCGCCGTGCTGCCCAGGATGCGGTTGGCGCGCACGGCTCGGGCGATGGCCGCCTCGCGGCGACGCCAGCCGCGCCGATGGAGGACGACCGTCGCCAGACAGTCGGCCAGGCGGGCTCGCGGCGGGCACGCCACGGGCGCCCCGTTGCGCCGTGCCCCGCCGCCGACGACGGCTTCGTAGAGATCGTCGCGCGCGGCATCGAAGACGACGCCCACGGCGGCCGATCCGTCGACGACCAGGCCGATGCTGACGCAGAAGCAGGGCAACCCGTTGGCGTAGTTGACGGTGCCGTCGAGCGGATCGACGACCCACGTACGGCCGACGCCCGTGCTCGGCTCGGGGCCGTCGTCGGCGCCGCCGCGATGAGCCCCCGACTCCTCCGCGAGCACGCCGTCGGCCGGGAACGTGCGGTGCACGGCCTCGAGGATGAGCGCCTCGCACGTCCGGTCGACCTCCGTGACGAGGTCGCCGCGCGAGCCCTTGGCCTCCACGGCCGTGAGGTGGCCGTAGTGCGCCATCTGGATCGCCCCGGCCTGGCGGGCCAGGTCCACGGCGAGGGCGAGTTCCACGGCGTAGCCGACGCCGCCGGACAGGGTCGGCGGCTGGCCACGGGACGGCGTCACACAGCCATCGTAGCGCCCATGGCGGGCCGGCCCCGGTCGCTTGCCGCCCGCCCGGCCACCCGCCAAGATGCGCGAGATGTCGGTCAAGCGCTGGACCCTGCTGGCGGCCGTGCTGGGGTCGGGCATCGTGTTCCTCGACTCGACGGTCGTCAACGTCGCCCTGCCCCAGATCGGCAAGGACCTGCCGCGGCTGTTCGTGGGCCAGCTCGAGGGGCAATCGTACGTCTACAACGCCTACCTCCTGTCGCTCAGCTCACTGCTCATCCTGGCCGGCGGCCTGACCGACTACGTGGGCCGGCGGCGGATGTTCCTGATCGGCCTGGTCGGCTTCGGAGCGACGTCCATGCTCTGCGGCCTGGCGCCGAACATGGAGCTGCTGATCCTCTTCCGGGTCTTCCAGGGGGCGGCCGGGGCGGTGCTCGTGCCCGGTTCGCTGGCCCTCCTGACCGCGGCCTTCACGGGCGAGGAGCAGGGGTGGGCGTTCGGCGTGTGGGCGGGCGCATCGGCGGCGACGACGCTCTTCGGGCCAGTGGTGGGCGGACTGCTGGTCCAGACGGTGTCGTGGCGGCTGGCCTTCTTCATCAATGCGCCGCTCGTGCTGGTCGGCCTCTACGCCACCTGGCGCCACGTGGCGGAGTCGCGCAACGAGCACGCCAGCGGTCGGTTCGACTGGCTGGGCGCGCTGGACGTGGGGCTGGCGGTGGGTGGCCTGTCATTCGGCCTGATCTACGGCGGCGAGCGGCAATGGAAGGATCCCCTGGCCTTTGTCTTCCTGGCCATCGGCGTGAGCGCCCTCGTGCTCTTCCCCTTCCTGATGCGCCGGCGGCCCGATCCCCTCGTTCCGCTCAGCCTCTTCCGCTCCCGGCAGTTCAGCGTGACCAACATCTCGACGTTCCTGATCTACGGCGCGCTCTACGTCAACGGCTACTACATGGCCCTGTTCACCCAGGGCACGCTGGATTACACGGCCATCGCCGCCGGACTGGTGGGCCTGCCCGCCGGCGTGCTGCTGACGCTCTTCTCGCCGCGTTTCGGGACCCTGGCCGCCCGCGTGGGGCCGCGCCGCTTCATGGCGCTGGGGCCGGCCATCATGGCCCTGGGCCTGCTGTGGCTGGTACGGACGCCGGTCGACAGCGTGCCCTGGCAGATCCAGCCGGGCGACCCGGGCACGTGGATACCCTCGGCGGGCTACCTGGTCGATATCCTGCCCAGCGTGCTGCTCTTCGGGGTGGGCCTGATGATGCTGGTGGCGCCGCTGACGACGGCGCTCATGACCTCGGTGCCGGTGGCCAACGCGGGCCTCGCATCGGCCATCAATAACGCCATCTCGCGCGTCGGTCCGCAGCTGGTGGGAGCCGTCATCTTCGTGGCCATCACGGCCGTCTTCTACTCGTCGCTGGCCGCCCTCCTGCCGGGCAGCGACTCGGCGCAGCTGCGCAGCACCATCGCGCCGCTGAGCATCGCCCCGAACGGCACGCACCCGGATGTCGTGGCGGCCGCCCATCAGGCCTCCACCGAAGCGTTCCACCTGGCCATGTTCGTGTGCGCCGGGCTGCTCGCGCTTGGCGCGATCGTGAACGCCGTCGGGATCCGCTCGCGCGCGCCGGTCGAGGCGCCGGCCAGGTCGGCCGAGCCGATGGCCGGCTGAAGCCGATCTTCGGAGCCAACCATCGCTGGGCCATGGCGCGCGGCGAGAAGAGCCTCCTCCTGGAGCTGGCACGACGACGCGCCACGACCGATGCGGAACGGATGCGCATCCCGCCGCCACCGCAGGCGACCTTCCCACACGGCCGCCGCTGAGCGTCCGCAGGGCGCGGCCTACGTGCAGCGAACGGCGAGGCGCGCCGGGTCGTAGGGCAGGCTGTCGGGTCCGGCCGGCAGGCTCTGCTCGTGGTAGGTGAGGGTCTCCCCGGGGCGCAGGGGATCGGTCAGGAAGTCGATGTCGTCCGGGGCGGGCACCCCGCCCCGCGAGACGCGGCAGGTCGCGTTGGCCGTCTTGGTGCCGTCGTTGCGCACCGTCAGCGTGACCGCGATACCCCCGTCGATCTGGATGGTGGCGCTTGTCAGCTGACCGGTGAAGGGCCCCACGCCAGCCAGGGCCAGGCGCCCCAGCAGGGCCAGGCCGATGAAGCCGATGGCCACGCCGCCCAGGATCGTGGCGTGGAGCTGCGCGGTGCCCGGCCCGCTGATATGCCCGGGGTTGTCCTCATCGCACAGGCCGACCCCCAGCGGCGTGGGCTTACCGCAGCGCTGGCAGGTCTGGTGCGGGACCTTGAGCAGCTCGAGTTGTTCGGGGGTCAAGCCGACCGGGCTCATGGAGCGGCCAGCGTACCGCGGTCGCCGGGCGACCGCTGACGGCCGGCCGCGACCACGGCGTCCAGCTGATCGGGCCGCACGTAGCCGATGATCAGCTCGTCAGCGCCCTCGGCGGCCCAGCGCTGCATCTCGCCGGGCAGGTCGGCGACCAGCGCCTGGCCGGCGACCGGCTGATGTCGGTCGAGATCGACCAACACGAGCACGCTCACGTCCTCGCGCCGGCGCGCGGCCGCCGCCAGCGCCTGCAGGTACGATGCCCGATCCCGGATGAGGCCGGCGCCGTCGGTCGTCCAGGCGTCGCCCAGGCGGGCGGCCAGCCGCGCCCCGGCGCGCGTCTCGCCGCCGATGATGAGGCGTGGCGGGGGCACAGGGACGGGGAACGCGTGCGCGCGGTCGAGCCGGTAGTGGCGGCCCTCGAACGAGACCGGGCCGCCGCCCCACAACGCGCGCAGCACCTGCACCGCTTCCTCAAGGTGCTCCACCCGCTCGGCGGCCGGCGGGAACGGGATACCCAGGTGGTCGTGCTCCCGCGGGAAGCCGCCGATGCCGATGCCCACCTCGAGGCGCCCATCGGCCACCTGCTGGACGGCGGCGGCCATGCGCGCCAGGACGGACGGGTGGCGGTTCATGACGTTGGTCACGAGGCTGCCGACATGGATGCGCTCCGTCACGGCGGCGGCCGCGCTCAGCATGGTCCAGCACTCGAGGACCGGGTCCGTGGGGTCGCCGCGGCTCAGGAAGTGGTCCCAGCACCAGACCGCGTCGAAGCCCGCCTCGTCCAGGCGTCGGGCGGAGGCCAGCCACCAGTCGGCGCTGACCCCGATCGAGGTGAGGTTGACGCCGACGCGCATGCCCGGC
>JBIOID010000148.1:0-5281 GCA_044449585.1 Candidatus Limnocylindrales bacterium | reverse complement strand
GCCCGTGCCCTGGGCGAGTTCGGGGCCACGATCATGTTCGCCGGCAACGTCCAGGGCATCACCCAGACGCTGCCCCTGCTCGTGTACGCCCAGTTCGAATCGAGCCTCGATGCGTCCATTGCCGCCGCCGCTATCCTGATCGTGGCGGCCTTCGCCGTCCTGGTCGCGGTGCGCCTGATCCGCTGGCGCTCGGTAGAGGACCTGCGATCGGCGTGATGGCGCCACCGCTCGAGGGCCATACGGCCGGGCTGCGCGCGGCGCCGCGGGTCACGGATCTGCTCTGGAAGCCGGAGGGCCGGGCCATCCTGCGGCTGGCTGGGTTCGAGCCCGTCAGCCGCCGGCAGGTCCGCGGGTTCAGTGGCAAGCTGAGCGTGACCGTCGCAGGCGAGCGAGCTGGGTCGTCCGTCTGTCAGGTACATCGTCGCCAGGTCTGTCATGCGCGCCAAGGTCGACGCCGCCACTCCCGGGGCCCAGGGACGCCCATGGCCCGTGAGGCTGGTGCGCTGGACGGCCCGCCACTGGCTGCGGCTGGTGGCCCTGATGCTCGCGTGCACCATCGTCGGTTCGGCGGCCATCGTCACCGATACGCTGGGCGCCGGCTACGCCTTCAGTCGCGTCCTGGCGCATGTCGCGCTGATCCTGGACCCGCCGCCGGATCGACCGACGGTGGCCACCGTCGATGTGACGCCGGAGCCCACCGACACGGTCTCGCCGGCACCGCCGGTGGTCACGGTCCCGGGCGTGACGCCGAGCCCCACGCCGGCGCGGGTCCCGGTCGACGTCAACCTGCTCGCGAACCCGACCGGCGTCTTCATCTCGGAGATCAAGGACATCTGGTGCGCCCCCGCGGGCACGACCATCGTCCTGACGATCCTGGGCCACGGAACCAACACGAACGCGTTCGAGACCCAGCTGGCGGGCCAGATCAGGCAGTGGGACAGCTGGTCGGACAGCCACGACGGGGGCTGGGGTCCGGCCGCCATCGCCCTGGCCCTGGCCGCCTACGGCGTGCCGGGCTACCAGGTGCGGGCCTACACGACCCTGGCGGCCGAGGTGAAGGACGCGGCCATCGCCTTGAGCACGACGCACGAGCCGGTCGTGCTCATGGCCTGGTACGGGGCTCACACGTGGGTCATGACCGGTTACCGCGCTTCCGCCGATCCGACGCTCTTCCACAACGCCTCGATCGGCGGCGCATACATCGAGGATCCGTGGTATCCGCGCGTCTCGACGCTGTGGGGCCGCTCGGCCGCACCAGGCGCCTTCCACACGATGGCCAACCTGGGCGTCAACGTGCTGCCCTGGCGCCGGCCGGAGGGCTATTACCCGGCCCGCGACCTGAAGTTCATCGCGGTCGTGCCAACCAAGCTGGCTCCGCCTATGGGGCCGGGTCAGTGAGCCCCCGGTCCGGCACCAGACGTCGGCCACGGGTGACGACGACCACGCCCAGGGCGCTCACCCGCACGATGTAGCCGGCGGCATAGGCCAGCGGGATGCCGATCAGGCCCAGGCGGTCCACGAGCCACGGCGCCGCGACCACCATCACGCCGAAGCCGGCCGTCGCAGCCGCTACCGGCAGGATCGTGTTGCGGGTGGCGTACACGGCGCGGGCCAGCAGCTGGGTGATGCTCTCGAGCGGGATGGCCGCGGCGAACACGACGAGCACCGTCGTGGTCTGGGCGACGGCCGCCGGGTCGAAGGCGCCACCGCCCAGGAAGACGCGCACCAGGGGCCCGGCCAGCAGGGCCAGCAGGATGGCCCCGGCGCTCGAGAGGGCCACGATCGCGACGCCGGCTCGAGCGACCGTCGTCATGAAGCGCCGGCGATCCCCGTCCGCGGCCGCCGCGGACAGGGCCGGGAACGCGACCACGGAGAAGGCCAGGCCCACGATGCTGACAGCACCGCTCTCGAAGTTCCAGGCGAAGACCACCGCCGTGACCGCTCCCGTGGCCAGCGTCGAGGCGATCGCTGTGGCCAGGAGACGTGTCAGCGGATCGAGTGCCTCGCCGAACATCCGGGGCACCATCAGGACCAGGTACTGGCGAAAGGCGCGCGTGCGGACCGCGAAGGCGGGCCGCACGGAGAACCCGGTGGGCCGCAGGTCCCACGACCGGATGGCGAGGTGCAGCAGGGCCCCCACGACCGCGCCCACGGCGGGGGCCACCACGCCCAGGCGCCCCGCCAGCAGCAGCGTGCCCCCGGCGATGCCGGCGTTGTACAGGATCGGCGCGAGGCCGTAGCCCAGGAAGCGTCGATGGGCCACCAGCAGCTCGCCGATGGCGATCGAGGCGGCGAAGATGGCCGGCGTGATGGCCACCAGGCGCAGCACGGTCACGTACTGCGCGCGACCGGCTGCGTCGAAGCCGGGCACCGCGACGTCGGCCAGCAGGGGCGCGCAGACGAACAGGCCGACCGCGACCACGAGCATGGCCACGACCCCGGCCCAGATCAGCGTGCGGCCGAAGATCCGCGCGGCCGCCGCATCGTCGCGTCGCAGCCCCAGGAAGATCGGCACGAGCAGGGCTTCGACCCCGCCGGCCACGACGATGTCGAGCAACAGCTCGGGCACGATGACGGCCGCGTTGTAGGCGTCGAGGGCAGGTCCGGCGCCGTACGTCTGGGCGAGCACCCGGTTGCGCACGAGGCCCATCACCGACTCGCCCAGGGTCAGGCTCGCCAGGAGCAGGGCGCTGCGCGGCAGGTAGAGGGCCACGACGTGGAGCAGACGGTTGCCTGGCGCGGGCCCGGTCGCGCCGGCCGGAGGTACCCCGCCTTGCGCGCGCATCTCGGGCTAACCATAGGTCGCCCGTCTACAATCCGCCCGTGCCCCCCACGACCTTCCGCGGCGGCGAGATCCTCGGCATCCGCATCCCGACCGTATTCGCCGACAACGACGGCAAGGTGTGCGGCGGCTGCGGCCAGCCCATCGAGGGCACGCCGTTCCGCGTGTCCCTCCTCGACGTGGTGGCGGCCGAGGTGCCCGACAGCTGGGCTCGCCATGCGCGGCTCAACCCGGGCCCCCACCAGTTCCACGCCGACCCGGCCTGCTTCCGGGCCTGGTCACGCGAGCGCGGGTATCTGTTCTGCCGTCTCGCGACCGTGCGCGAGATCATGCGGCCGGTGGCGATCCCCGGCGAACCGCTGCGCTGGGGGACGTGCGATGGCTTCCACCGCGAAGCCCACGAGTTCGTGAACGCCTGACCAGGCGGACCAGCAGATCGTGCAGCCCAGCCGCATGAGCCGAGGGAGCCGTTCGTGAGCGTGACGTTCCTGCTGCCGGCCGCGACGGCCCTGCTGGCGCTCATCTTCTGCCTGGCCCTGCTCGACCAGTGGCGCGAACGGCGGCACGCGTTCCAGCTCGTCTGGGCCGCCGGGATGCTCTTCTTCGCCCTGGCCGCCGCGAGCGAGGCGGCCGCCGCGCTGGGCGGCTGGAACGAGCTGCTGTACAAGACCTGGTACCTCACGGGCGCCGTCTATACGGCCGGCTGGCTGGGCCTCGGGACGGCCTTCCTGCTGGGCCGCACCCGTTTCGGGTATGCCTTCGCCGTGTGTCTCTTCCTGGCCGGCCTGTTCACCCTCCTCACCTGGCAGAAGTTCCCCGACGTCTATGGCGCGGCCGGCCAGGGTCCGGCCGTGCTGTATTTCCTGGCCGCCGGCGTGCTGGCCGTGTCGGTGGCCGTCGAGACGTACTTCCAGGACGAGAAATGGCCGCGCCTCGCGGCCGTCGCCGTCATCGGCGCCAGCGCCCTGGGCCTTGTCCTCACGCTGACTGCGACCATCCCGGCTCCGGGCTACGCCCTCGACCCCACCACCCACCTGCCCACGGGCGACCTGTTCCCGCCGTCGCTGCGGCTGCTCACCCCGTTCATGAACGTCACGGGCGCGTTCGCCCTGATACTCGGCGCGATCTTCTCGGTCTACGTCTTCATGCCCAAGAAGCGCGTGCTGGCGTATTCGCTGGATCCCGAACAACCGTTCGACCAGTTCCTGTTCAACCTGCTCATCTCGCCGGTCGCCATCCTGGTCAACTTCGTGGCGTCGATCCCCGGCGCGCTCCGGGCCTTCTCCGCGGGACGCATCAACAGCCGTGTCCCGGCCACGGTCCTGATCGCCATCGGTGCCTTCATCCCCAGCATGGGCGACACCCTCGATCGCTTCGGCGACACGGCCTGGTTCGACCTGTTCAAGTTCCTCGGCGTCGTCTTCCTGTTCCTGGGCTTCCTCGTGTCGGTCGAGGTCTTCCAGGAGGTGCGCATCCCCTTCACCCACGTCGTGCTGCGCGGCGGCCGGCGGGAGCC
Source organism: Candidatus Limnocylindrales bacterium (assembly GCA_044449585.1). Taxonomy (GTDB): domain Bacteria; phylum Chloroflexota; class Limnocylindria; order Limnocylindrales; family CSP1-4; genus DASPUH01. The sequence continues at coordinate 983 of JBIOID010000148.1, read as the reverse complement.
GCACAGCCTGCCCTGACGGGAGCGACGCCCACTCCGTCGCGCGCCCGGGTCGGGACGCGACAGAGCGCGGCTATACTGTCGGCCGCTCGACGCCGACCACCTCGCCGGCCCGACCAGAGCGCCCGCCATGGGCACCCGTCACAGCGAGAGGTTCCGCTTGCGCGTCCGCAAAGCCGTCTTCCCCGCCGCCGGCTGGGGTACCCGCTTCCTGCCGGCCACGAAGGCCCAGCCCAAGGAGATGCTGCCGCTGGTCGACAAGCCGGTCATCCAGTACGCGGTCGAGGAGGCCGTGGCGGCCGGCATCGAGCAGGTCATCATCGTGACCAGCTCCCAGAAGCGGGCCATCGAGGACCACTTCGACTCGTCGTACGAGCTGGAGCGACTGCTTGAGGACCGCGGCGATATCGAGATGCTGCGGCGGGTCCGGCATATCAGCGACCTGGCGCAGGTCAGCTACGTGCGCCAGAAGGAGCAGCTGGGGCTGGGTCATGCGGTGCTCATGGCGCGCGAGCTGGTGGGCCACGAGCCGTTCGCGGTGATCCTGTCGGACGACGTGGTGGACTCGGAGCGGCCGTGCATCGGCCAGCTCATGCATGCGTATGGCGAGACCCATTCGTCGGTCGTGGCCGTCATGGAAGTGCCGCCGGAGGACACGCCGCGCTACGGCATCATCGACCCGGCGCCACCCGACGGTGACGGACCGCACGATCCGCGGCTCCACCGCGTCAGGGGCCTCGTGGAGAAGCCGGCCGCCGGCACCGCCCCCAGCAACCTGGCCATCATCGGCCGGTACGTGCTCACGCCCGACGTGTTCGGCCGCATCGCCGGGCTCCGGCCCGGTGCCATCGGCGAGATCCAATTGACCAACGGACTCAGGACTCTTCGTGGCCGCCGGCCTATATACGCCGTCGAGTTCGAAGGGCGCCGCCATGACACTGGCGAGAAGCTGGGCTTCCTCAAGGCCACGGTCGAGTTTGCACTTT
>JBIOID010000147.1:0-5354 GCA_044449585.1 Candidatus Limnocylindrales bacterium | reverse complement strand
CGTTGATCGCCCAGCACGAGCCGTCGCTGGTCCTGCTGGGGGCGTCTCCGGACGGCATGGACGTGGTCGGCGCGCTCTGCGTGACCAGGCGCCCGCCGAAGGTGCTCATCTCGACGGTCGGTGCGCCGCCCACCCAGCGAACGGCTGCGCCGTTGACCAGCACGTTCCAGTCCAGCAGGGCGGCCAGCGCGCCGGCCACGTCCTTGCCGTCCGGAGACGCCCCCAGCAGGACCAGCGACGGCTCGTACTGGGCGATCAACGCAGCGATGAGCGGAGCGATGACGGCGGCCGCGGCATGGTCGGCGGCCTCCGGGGCGCCCACGGCCAGGACAGACGGGAGGTAGTCGGCCAGCAAGGGAGCGGCTGCGGCGGCCTGGACGTCGATCACGACCGCCGCCGCTTCACGCCCGGCCGCCAGCGCCAGTTCGCGCGCCAGCGTCGCCAGCTCCAGGGAGAGCCGCGTCGGTTGCCCGTCGGCCACCTCGGCGACGGCCCAGATGGCGCCGCTCACGCGATCAACCGCCGCGCCACGAGGAAGTCGACGACCTGCGCCACGGCGGCGTCGGGCGCCTCACGCACCACGGTGGCACCGGCCCGCGCAGGCGGCAGAGCCGTGCTCAGGACGCGACTGCCGGCGGTTGCCGCGCCGACGCTCGCGGGGCTCACGGCCAGGTCGGCCAGCGACCATGTGAGCACCTCCTTGGTGCGTGCCTGCATGATCCCGCGCAGCGACGGATAGCGCGGCTCGCCCAGCACCTGCGTGCCCATCACCAGCGCCGGCATGGGCGCCTCGAGCAGGTCGTACCCGCGCGCGCTGAGCCGACGCACGCGTACGGTCGAGCCGTCGGGGCCGGGCTCGATGCGGCTGCCATAGGAGAGATACGGCAGGCCGAGGAGGGCCGCCAGCCAGCTGCCGAGCACCCCGCCCAGGCCGTCCGAAGTATCGGCGCCGGCGAAGACCAGGTCGTACTCGAGCCGGCGCAGGGCGGCCGCCAGGACGGTCGCCGTCGCACGGGCGTCCGAGCCGACGAGGGCCGGGTCGCTCACGTGCACGGCCCGGGCGGCGCCCATCGCGAGCCCCTTGCGCAGCGCCTCGGCGGCACCGGCGGGGCCCATGGTCAGCAGCGTCACGTCACCGCCGTGCGCCTCGGTCAGCTTGAGGGCCGCCTCCAGGGTGTACTCGTCGTTGCCGTTGGCCTCCAGGCCATTGGCTCGATCGACCCGCCGATCGTCGCCCAGCCGTTCGTTGCCGACGATGGGCACGGCCTTCACCAGGACGACGATGTGCACCGGGCGGCCTCCCTGCCGAACGATCCTCAGCCGCCGCGGGCGAGCACGTCGCGGCCCACCACAAGGCGCTGGATCTGCTGCGTCCCCTCGTAGAGCTGCGTGATCTTCGCGTCACGCATCATGCGCTCGACGGGGTAGTCGGTGACGTAACCGTAGCCGCCCAGCACCTGGACCGCGTCGGTCGTGACGGCCATGGCCGTGTCGCCGGCCATGAGTTTACACATGGCCGACCAGCGGCTGGCCGACGCCGTGCCGGCCGTCACCTCCTCGCAGGCGGTGTAGAGGAGCTGGCGCGCGGCCTCCGTGCGCGTGGCCATGTCGGCCAGCATCCCCGTGATCATCTGATGGTCGCCGATGGGCCGGCCGAACTGGCGCCGCTGGGCGGCGTAGCGCGCGGCGACCTCGGTGGCGCCCTGGGCGATGCCGACCGCTTGGGCCGCGATACCGGGTCGGCTCCGATCGAGCGTCCGCATGGCGATGGAGAACCCCTCCCCCACCTCGCCGACGCGGTTCTCGTCGGGCACGCTCGCCGCGTCGAGATGCAGCTCGGCGGTGGGCGAGCCGCGGATGCCCATCTTGTGCTCGACCTTGCCGGCGCTGAAGCCGGGCGTGCCGGCCTCGACGATGAAGCAGCTCAGGTGGCGCCGCGCGCGCACTGCGTCGGGTGAGTCGTCCGTGCGGGCGAAGACGGTCACCATGTGGGCCACGCTGCCCTGCGTGATGAAGCGTTTGGCGCCGTCCAGCCGCCACGCGTTGCCGTCCCGGGTGGCCTTCGTGCGCACGGCCGCGACGTCCGACCCGGCCGCGGCCTCGGTCAGGGCGAAGGCGGGCAGCGTGCGACCCGCCGCCAGGTCGGGGAACCAGCGCCGCTGCTGCTCCCGCGTCCCGGCCAGCATGAGCGGCAGCGACCCCAGTTCCTGGATGGCCACGATCAGGCCCGACGTGGCGCACACGCGGCTGACCTGCTCGATGGCCAGGCACACCGTCAGCAGGTCGCCGCCCAGGCCACCATCCTCGACCGGGAACGGCAGGGCCAGTACGTCGTGCTCGGCCAGCAGCTTGACGACGTCCCACGGGAACTCGCCGGTCGAGTCGATCTCGGCTGCGCGCGGCGCGATCTTGCCGTCCGCCAGTTCGCGCACGGCATCGCGCAGGGCCACCTGCTCTGGCGTGAGCCGCACGGTCATGGCCCGATGCTACCGCAGCGCAACGGCGCCGCTGCCGCCCGACGGTACTAGGGTCAGGGGGGCGGACCGCTTTCTGCCGTGACCCGGGTCCGCGTCCTCGAGGCCGGTGGCGGCTCACGTGCCGCACCCGGCGGGCGCGTGACCTGCGCCTTCAGTCGTGAGGCACCTATCACGTGCCGCGCCCGGCGGACGGGTGACCTGCGGCGTCAGTCGTCAGCTACCAACCAGGCTGGTGCGGTGGAGGTCTGCGGGCGAGCGGACCGGCCGATCAGCCGCCACGAAGAGCTGGCCCACGCTCGATCCGCGGGTCGGCGAGGCTGATTCGCCTTGCCGCCACGCACCCCTGGTCACACCCCACCACAGGGGATGGTGCGCAGCAACTGCGCGCCGCCCGACGAGACCGCCTGCGCGCCGCGCCGCCGCACCCCCACAGCACAGCTGCGGCCCGACGGTACTACGGCCACGGGGGCTCCCCGAGCGTCCAGGTCAGCATCACGGTCGACGCGGCGGGGCCGGCGCCGGCCCCGCGGTACGTCCGCCGGGCCGCCTCGTTCCTCGCCTCCGTGAGCACGACCATGCCGTTGCAGCCGCGCTCGCGGGCGAGGCTCGCGAGGGCGACCACGAGCGCCCGGCCCACGCCGCGCCGGCGATACGGTTCATCGACCCCCAACTCGTACAGGAACATCTCCGTGCCCTTGTCGGGATGCGTCAACTCAACCCCCGACACGAAGCCGATGGCACGGCCGCCCTCGAAGGCGAACAGCAGGTGATGGCCGGGCAGGTCCAGGAATCGCGTCGTGGCCGCGACGACCGGCGGGTCGTCGAACAGATACCCGGCCTCGAGCACGGCCGCCTGGTCCTCGGGCTTCAGGCGACGGATCTCCACGGGTCGAGTGCGGAAGCCCGTCGGATCGCGTGCCGTCAGGCCCCGACCACGGGCAGCCGGCGCCCGCTGAAGCGGTCGGCCGGGAGCGACGCGGCCCGCACCTCCGAGATGTCCTGCGCCTGGACCGCCCGGGCCGATCCATCGGCCACCTCGGCCAGGCCGTCGCGCATCATGACCAGGCAGAACGGGCAAGCCGTGGCGACCCCCTCCGCGCCGGTCTCGAGCGCCTGGCGCGTCCGCTCGGCGTTGATACGCGTGCCGCGCGTCTCCTCCATCCACATGCGCCCGCCGCCCGCGCCGCAGCAGAAGCTCTGCCGGCCGCGTCGCTCCATCTCGCGCAGCTGCAGGCCCGGCACGGCCGCGAGTGCCTGACGCGGCTGTTCGATGACGCCGTTGTAGCGGGTCAGGTAGCACGAGTCGTGGTAGGTCAGCGACCCCGCCCGCTCGACCTCCGGCCGCAGTCGCCCCTCCGCCACCAGGCGCGCCAGGTACGCGCTGTGGTGGACGACCTCATAGTGGCCGCCGAACTGCCCGTACTCGTTGCCGAGCGTGTTGAAGCAGTGCGGGCAGGCGGTCACGATCATGCGTGGCTTATACCGGTCCAGGGTCGCCACGTTGCCGGTCGCCAGCAGCTGGAATACGTACTCGTTGCCCATGCGTCGCGCCGGGTCGCCGGTGCAGCTCTCCTCCTGCCCGAGCACGGCGAAGCGCACGCCGGCGGCATCGAGACAGGTCACGAAGGCGCGCGCGACCTTGCGGTTGCGGTCGTCGAACGATGCCGCGCAACCGACCCAGTACAGGCATTCGAGATCCGCTACGGCGTCTGGGCCGCCGTCGGCCACGATCTGCGCGGCGGTCGGCACGGGGAAGGGCAGGTCGCGCGCCCAGTCCAGGCGCGTGGCCTGCGGCTGGCCCCAGATGTTGCCGTACCGCTCCAGGTTGGTGAACGCTCCGGTCAGCTCGGCCGGGAAGCGGCTCTCCTCCAGGACCAGGTTGCGACGCAGCCCGACGATCTTGTCGACGTGCTCGATCATCACGGGGCACGCCTCCACGCAGGCGCCGCACGTGACGCAGTCCCACACCGCGTCATAGGGGATGGCCCGGTCGACGATCGGCCGCTCGAGCGCGGCCAGCTGCAGCCCATGGTCCGCACCGGCGCCGCTCGCTCCCGGCGCTCTGCCCGCCGCCGCGGCAGGGGTCGGCCGGATCCACGGCAACAGCGGCACGCCGACCTCTGCCTCGACCGACATCTCGCGCAGGCCCATGATCAGCGTCTTGGGGTTGAGCGGCTTGCCCGTCGCCCAGGCCGGGCAGGCCGCCTGGCAGCGGCCGCATTCGGTGCACGTGAAGCCGTCCAGCAGGTCCTTCCAGCCCAGGTCCTGGATGGTCTTGACTCCGAAGCGCGCCGTCTCGGCCTCCAGGTCCATGGCCGGCAACTCGCCGCGCGGCTTGAGCTTGCGCAGGCCGGCGTTGAAGACGGCCGTCGCGATGTGCAGGTGCTTGCTGTGCGGCAGGTACAGCAGGAAGTAGCACACGACGGCCAGATTGGCCCACCACGCGACCGCGAAGGCGGCCTGCAGCAGGGCCGGGTCGAGACCGGTCAGGCCGCGGCTCAGGACCCACGGCACGATCGCCCACTGCTGGTACGGGTCGCCGTAGCGGGCCAACCGGAACGATTCGGCGACGATCTCCGTGATGACCACCGCGGCGATGAGGCCCAGGATCTTCAGGCCGTCGCGGCTCAGCGTGAGGCGAGCCGGCCGCACCACGAGCCGCCGGAGGAGCGCGTAGCCGATGCCCGCCAGCACGCCCAGCGCGAGCAGGCTCTGGGTCAGGACGGTCACCCGCCAGAGCCAGCCGTCGAGCGGCCAGGCCAGGATCGCCTGCACGAGGCCGAAGGTCACGCGATTGGCCGTGCCCACCGTGAGGATGACGAAGCCCCAGAAGATGGCCGCGTGCATGAGCCCCGGCCCGGGGTCGCGGAACATGCG
>JBIOID010000146.1:0-5395 GCA_044449585.1 Candidatus Limnocylindrales bacterium | reverse complement strand
GCCCGTGCCAGCTTGTTGGCACTCGGTCCGTACGCCACGCTCGAGCGTGGCTACGCCATCGTGCGGGACGAGAACGGTGTGCTCCTGCGTGACGCGTCCGCCGTCGCGCCGGGAGCGCTGGTGGACGTCCGCCTGGCGCGCGGCGGGTTGGACGCCCGGGTGGAGCACGTGCGAGACTCGCGGGCATGACCGACCAGGCCCCGAGCGCGCTGGCCTCCGCCCCCCTCGCCGGCGTCTCGGAGATGCCCTTCGACGCCGCGCTCGCCGAGCTCCAGGGGGTGGTCGGCCGGCTGGAGCAGGGCAACCTGCCCCTCGAGGAGTCGATCGCCCTCTACGAACGCGGCGTGGCGTTGCACGAGCACTGCGCCCGTCTGCTCACCGATGCCGAACTGCGCGTGCAGCGCCTGGTCGAGTCGGCCGGCGGCGCCTTGCGGGCCCTGGACCTCACCCCGGACGACGCGGAAGAGGCGTAGCCCGGCCGACCCCGTCAGGCCATCGCGGATCTGCTCGCGGCCGGCCGTCGGGCGCTTCTGGCCTGCCGTCGCGGAGTCGCCGGGCGGGCCCGCCGGGCGGGTGCCCGCTGCATGGGCGCTCCGAGTGTAGCCAGGTGCGATAAGGCTCCCACACGGTCGATCTGGCCCCGCCTTCATGTCTTGGGGAGGATCTCGGCCCGGCCCTCACGCTCATCCACGTGGTAGCTGGCTCTGCTGCGCCCGTTAGCGACCGCGCTCGTGCGTGCAGCGCCCATGCACCGAGCGCGAGGCGCCTCTACCCACGGGCGCCGACCGCTGGGCTCATCGGCGCTGGCCCCGTGGGATGGGTGCCGATGGGGTTACCTTACGGTGTGGCGACCGCCGGGCATGAGCCGTGTCAGCAGTCGAACGCAAACCAGCACAGCTCGTTGCGCAGCCGCTGGTCGTCGAGCACCAGTTCTCGGATCTCGGGGGGCAGTCGGGCGCGCTGCCACTGGCACTCTACGCAGCCAGCCGGCTCGCGCTCGCCTTCGGGCGTTGCCGCTCGCGCGGCCCAGATCGCGTAGGCCGCGGCGCCGAGCTCGTGGGCCGCCACATGGCCCACCGCCGCGGCCTGGCCGGCCGCGTACGCGGCATGCCGTGCTGCCCCACGCAGGTCCCTGGCCGCGGCGTTGGCATGGCCGCCCGCCGTGCGAGCTTCCCACCACGTGATCTCGCCCCGCGCCCAGGCACGCCCGAGGTCGATCGCCCGACGTGGACGGTCGTCCGTCGGCCGCGCCCGCTCGAAATGGGGCAGCACGTGCTCCGCGCAGTCTGCCGCCCACCTCGCAAGGAGGTGATGATCGTCGTCCCGGAGGAGCCCGCCACGACGCACGGTGATGAAGCGCGCATCCCGGATCTTGGGGAGGATCACCAGTCTGTCCATCTCACTCTTGGGGCCACCAAGGGTAGCTGCCTCTTACGAACCTGCCGCCCTATGGTCGGTCGGTCACGTCCCTCGGGCAAGCGTGATGACGGCCGTGGGTGCCATCGCGCACGGGACCACCCGACCCCGTCAGGCCATGACGGATCTGCTCGCAGCCGACGCGCCCACACGCTCGGCGAGGAAGTCCTCCCAGGTCCGGTGACCGACGGCTCGCTCGGGCGACAGGAGCGCTCCAGCTCGCACCGCGGCGGCAGCCCCGCCGGGCATCGGGACCGGCACGATCAGCCGATGTTTGCCGCTCGCCCGCAGGTACCGGCGGAGCAGATCGCCCATCGAGTAGACCCGCGGTCCGGCCATCTCGGGCACCAGGCCGGCCGGGCGAGTCAGGGCCAGTTCCACGAGCCGAGCCGCCACCTCGCCCTCGTCGATCGGCTGGAACCGGAAGCCAGCCGCCGCTGTGAGCACCGGCAGCCTGGCCATGCTCCTGGCGGTCGCCAGGAACGCGTCGTGGAACTGGGTGGCCCGCAGCGTCGTCCACGGCAGGCCGGAGCCGGCCACGACCTGCTCCGCGGCCAGCTTCGACGCGAAGTAGCCGAACCCCATGCGGTCCATGGCGCCCCGCACCGGCACCCGGTCCGCGCCCACGACCGAGATGTACACCAGGTGCTGCACGCCAGCGCGCGCCGCGGCCCGCACCAGGTTCCCGGTCGTCTCCTCGTCGCCCTTCCTGCTGCCCGCGCAATGGATGATGGTCGCCGCGCCGCCCAACGCGGCCTCGATCCCCCGGTCGTCACGCAGGTCACAGGTCAGGTATGTGATGCCGTCGCCCGACGCGGGGCTGTGCCGGCTGAGCACGCGAACGTCGCGCCCGGCTTGCCGCAGACCGGAGACGACGAGGCGCCCCAGCCGGCCCGTGCCACCGGTGACTAGGATGGTGGGATCCATTCGATGGCCTCCTTGGCCTTGTGGAGATCGGGGACTGCCTTCCCGATCTCGCCTGTCACGCGACTCCGCATCCGGGGGTCACTCAGGTGACACGCTCCGACGAAGGGATGTGACCGGATGGACGAACAGCGATTGCTGGCGGAACGATTCGAGGCTCACCGCGGGCGACTGCGTGCGGTGGCCTACCGCATGCTCGGCTCGTTGTCAGAGGCCGACGACGCCGTCCAGGATGCGTGGGTCAGGATCAGCCGCGCCGATACGAGCGACATCGAGAACATCGGTGGGTGGCTGACCACGGTCGTGGCGCGGGTGTGCCTGAACATGCTCCGCGCCCGGAAGTCTCGGCGTGAAGAGACTCTCCCCGTGCTCCTCCCCGAGCCCATCCTCGACGGCGAGGACGGGGTCGATCCCGAGCACGCGGCGCTCGTGGGTGACTCGGTCGGTCTCGCGCTCTTCGTGGTGCTCGAGACGCTGGCACCCGCCGAGCGGGTCGCATTCGTCCTGCACGACGTGTTCGCCGTGTCCTTCGCGGAGATCGCACCGATCGTCGGCCGCTCCCCCACGGCGGCCCGACAGCTCGCCAGTCGGGCTCGACGCCGGGTTCGCGGCGTCTCGCCCGAGCACGTTTCAGACCTCCGTGGGCAGCGAACCGTCGTCGAGGCGTTCATGGCCGCGGTGCGCAACGGCGACTTCGAGGGGTTGCTGGCGGTGCTCGACCCGGATGTCGTCCTGCGGGCGGATGGCGGCGCACGATGGGTCGGCGGCACGCGGGAGATCCGGGGTGCAGAGACCGTGTCACGGTCGGCGCTCACCATCACGCGCAGGCTCACTGGGTTCACCGTGCGACGCGCGCTCGTGAACGGAGGTCCCGGCATCGTCTCCTGGGATGAGGACGGCGAGCCGTTCTCGATCATGGGCTTCACCGTCCGAGGCGGCCTGATCATCGAGATCGATGTCCTCGCCGACCCCGAACGCCTGCGCCGGCTCGACTTCGCCGTTCTGGATCGGAGCGGCTCATAGAGGGCCCGGCGCCGGGACCATCGAGCGGCTGGCGCGATCCGACGGAGGGGCGCACCATGGGTGCATGACGGATCGAACGGGGGGCGTCCGATCGTGGCGCCGTCGGCTCGTGGCGGTGGCGGCGGCCATCGCGATGGGCTTCGCCGGCTGGACCTCGATCGCCGCGGCGCCCGTCTCGGCTCTGGCCGCGGCCGGGAGCACGGCCGCCACTATCACGGCCACCACGGCCGAGTCCGCCGCCCTGCCGCGCTGGACCGGCGGCCTGGACCTGTATCGCGCGGGCGTCTACACGATGCAGGCCACGTGGTACTGGTGCACGGCCGCCAACGCCCAGATCATGCGCAACATGGAGTACCACCAGGCCGACCACAGCACGGCCGACCAGTCGCGCTACTTCTCCTACATGCGCGCTCACGACCGCTATAGCATCCCCATCAGCGACGGCACCGACCCGCAGGGGTGGGCCGACGGACTGGCGCACTACGTCGATGGCCGTTATCGGCTCGAGACCTACACCAGCTTCGACGGCGCCCTGCACGATGCCGTGCTCCGGATGCGCCTGACCGGTCTGCCTGTCTCGCTGGCGGTCATGCACGGCAACCACGCGTGGGTGCTCAACGGCTTCACGGCCACCGCCGACCCGGCCACGACCAGCCAGTTCGTGGTCACCAGCGTCCGGGTCACCGGGCCGCTGTACGGCCGCCAGAGCGTCAACGGCTACGACATGCCGCCCGACACCAGGCTGACCACGTCGGCCTTCCGCAGCTTCTTCACGCCGTTCCATTACGCGCGGGTGCAGATGGTCTGGGAGGGTCGCTACGTGACCATCCAGCCCATCCCGCGGGCGACACCCCGGGTCACCTCGAGCAAGCCGAAGGCGACGGCGGGCGCCCACATCAGCCCGCCCAGCCCCGCGCCTTCCGTCCTGGCCGCGCGCCTCGACGGCGAGGTCTGCCCCTGGTCCCGGCTGCGACCCGGCCTGGTGTGAGCGAGGCCCTGCCTCGCCTGCGCCGGCGGCCGCGGCCGGGGCCTCTACAATCGGCGTGACGTGACCATCCTCGCCTCGCTCCGGGGGCCGGCCGACCTGCGCACACTTTCCGATGCCGAGCTGGCCCAGCTGTGCACCGAGCTGCGCACGACGATCATCGAGACGGTGGGCCACACCGGGGGCCACCTGGGCAGCTCGCTCGGCGTGGTCGAGATCACCGTGGCGCTGCATCGGCTGCTCGACAGCCCGCACGATCACATCGTGTGGGACACCGGCCACCAGGCCTACCCGCACAAGCTGTTGACGGGTCGCCTGGCGCGCTTCGACACGTTGCGCCAGCTGGGCGGCGTGGGCGGCTTCCCGCGCCGATCGGAGAGCCCCCACGACGTCTTCGACGGCGGTCATGCCGGGACCGGGCTGTCCATCGCGGAGGGCCTCGCGCTGGCCCGTGACGAGCAGGGCGGGACGGAGCGAGTGGCCATCGTCGTCGGTGACGCCGCGCTCATCAGCGGCCTGTCGCTGGAAGCGCTCAACGACGTCGGTCATCGCCAGACGCGCCTGATGATCGTGCTCAACGACAACGAGATGAGCATCTCTCCGACAGTCGGGGCGCTCAGCCAGTACCTCTCGCGCATCAAGCTCTCGGGCGCGTGGCGCGGCTCCAAACGCGCCTACGATCGCAACATCCAGCGCCTGCCGCTGATCGGGTCGCAGGCGCTCGAGGTGTCGCGTCGGCTGCGGCGCTCGGTCGTCCAGTTCGTCCAGCCCGGCCAGCTCTTCGAGGACCTGGGCATCACCTACATCGGGCCGGTGCCCGGCCACGACCTCCAGGCGCTCGACGCGACGTTCCGGCGCGCCCTCCTCATCGAGGGTCCCGTGATCGTCCACGTGCGCACGCAGAAGGGCCACGGCTACCGCCCGGCAGAGGCGGACCAGGTCAGCTTCCATGGCGCGGCGCTGCCGCCCATGTCGGTCGTGGCCCCGGCTCCGCCGCCCGTCAGCGGCGACGGTGACGCGACCCTCTCGGCCGAACAGGCCGCCGCG
>JBIOID010000145.1:0-5415 GCA_044449585.1 Candidatus Limnocylindrales bacterium | reverse complement strand
GCGCAGGGCGGCCGGGTAGTTGCCCGAGTCGTACTCCCAACCGGTCGGCGTCTTGTACGGGAACTGCTCGGGCTGGATGAAGTTGTCGAGGCGGATCTGGGCCGGATCCTTGCCGATCTCGTGGGCCAGGATGTCGACCATGCGCTCGATCGCATGGACCGCCTCGGTGACGCGGAACGAGCAGCGGTAGGCGACGCCGCCCGGCGGCTTGTTGGTGTAGACGCCGTCGACCTCGACGAACGCGTCCGGGAAGTCGTACGAGCCGGTGATGACGTTGAAGAGGCCGGCCGGGAACTTGGACGGGTCGGCGGCCGCGTCGGTGTAGCCGTGGTCGGCGATCGTCTTGACCTTGAGCCCGGTGATGCGGCCTTCCTTGGTCGCCGCCAGCTGGGCATGGATGTGGTAGTCGCGGGCGAACGAGTCGGCCTGCAGGTTCTCCGAGCGGTCCTCGATCCACTTGACCGGCTTGCCCACGGTGAGCGAGGCGACGACGGCCAGCACGTAGCCGGGGTAGACCGGGACCTTGCCGCCGAAGCCGCCGCCGATGTCGTGGGTCTTGACGCGGATCTTGTGCTCGGGCAGGCCACTCACGAGGGCCAGCACGGTGCGGATCGCATGGGGCGCCTGGGAGGTCATGTGCAGCGTCAGGTGGGCCCGGATGGGATCCCAGTCGGCGACGCAGCCGCACGTCTCGATCGACGCCACGTGGATGCGCGGGATGTAGATGTCCTGGCTGACCGTGACGTCCGCTGCAGCGATGGCCGCATCGGCTTTCGCGCGGTCGCCCGACTCCCAGTGCCAGATATGGTTGTTGGCCTTCTCCGGGCCGCGGTCGGGCCGCAGCACGAAGGCGTCCGGCGCGAGGGCCTTCACGGGGTCGGTGATCACGGGCAGCGGCTCGTAGTCGACCTGCACGGCGGCCACGCCGTCGGCCGCGATGTAGCGCGTGGTGGCCACGACGGCCGCCACTTCCTGGCTCTGGTACATGACCGTGTCGGTCGGCAGGACCATCTGCTTGTCGCCGGCCAGTGTGGGCATCCAGTGGAGGCCCGCCTTCTCCAGGTCGGCGCCCGTGATGACGGCGAGCACGCCGGGGATGGCCAGCGCGGCCGAGGCGTCGATCCTGGTGATCCTGGCGTGCGCGTAGGGGCTGCGCACGATGTCGAGCCAGAGCATGCCCGGCAGGACGACATCCTCGATGTACTCGCCCTTGCCCTGGATGAAGCGGGGGTCCTCCTTGCGCTTGACAGAGTGGCCCATGCCCCCCACTTCCGGCGTGGTATGGGTCGCGATCTCGGTCATCGCTCTACCTCGCCGCAGCCGGCTCGGCGGCTGCCTCTGTGGTGCGCATCGTGTCGGCGGCCTGCTGGACGGCCTTGACGATGTTGACGTAACCGGTGCAGCGACAGAGGTTGCCGGCGATCCCTTCGCGGATCTCCTCCTCCGTCGGGTCCGGGTTCTGGTCGAGCAGCCAGCTGGATTGCATGATCATGCCCGGCGTGCAGAAGCCGCACTGGAGGCCGTGCTGGTCCCAGAAGGCCTGCTGGAGCGGGTGGAGCTTGGCCCCGTCGGCCATGCCCTCGATGGTCGTGATGGTGGCGCCATCGGCCTGGGCGGCCAGCATGGTGCACGACTTGGCGCTGCGGCCGTCGACGATGACCGTGCAGGCGCCGCAGTTGCTGGTGTCGCAACCGACGTGGGTGCCGGTCAGCATGAACGTGTCGCGCAGCATGTGGACCAGCAGCAGGCGCGGTTCGACGTCGGCCTCGCGCGCCTCGCCGTTGACGGTGACCGAAACGTGGCGGGTGCTCACGGGGACCTCCTACGCCGAAGGACGCATGCGCTGAGCGGCGGCGGTCAGGGCCCGCACCGTCATCTCGCGCACCATGGCTCGCTTGTAGTCGACCGGCCCATGGCGGTCCTCCGCCGGGCGGCTCTGGGCGGCGGCGGCGCTGCCCGCCCGCCCGAATGCCTCGGCTCCGGGCGACGCGCCGACCAGGAGGCCCTCCGCGTCGGTGGCCGCGAAGGGCGTCTCGGCGACCGCCGTGAGGCCGATCCCGACCGCGTCGAGGCGGCCGTCGGCGCCCCCGTGGAGCTGCACGGCGACGCCCACCGTGGCGAAGTCGCCGGCCCGCCGCTCGAGCTTGCGATATGCCGATCCGGTGCCCGCAGCCGGGGTCGGGAACTGGATCTCCACGAGCAGCTCATCGGGCTCGATGGCCGTCTGGAAGCTGTCGATGAAGAAATCGCGGGCGCCCAGCACCCGGTCGCCGCGGACGCTGCGGCAGACCAGGCTGGCGCGCGTGGCGATGAGCACGGCCGGCCAGTCGGACGACGGGTCGGCGTGCGCGCACGACCCCCCGATCGTGCCCCAGTTGCGCACCTGCGGGTCGCCGATGCCACCGGCCGCTTCATGCAGCACGGTGTAGCGGGCGACGGTCGCGTCGGCCGCCAGCCGGGCGTGCGTGACGCGCGCGCCGATGCGCAGCTGACCGTCCTGCTCGACGATGCCGTCAAGACCGGCCACGCGGCCGATGTCGACCACCAGGGCCGGCGCCGCGAGGCGCAGCTTGAGCAGCGGCAGCAGGCTGTAGCCGCCGGCCAGGACCTTGGCATCGCCGGCGCGCTGGTTGAGGATCCGCAGGGCCTCCCCCACGTCGGCCGGCCTGGCGTACTCGAACTCTGCAGGGATCATCGCGGCCCGACCTCCGTGGCTGACGCTGACCGATGGCACGCCGCCCGACTCGCGGCCGACCGTGTCCACACACCAACACGACTGCCGCAAGGGATCCGCGGGTCGGCACCGTGGGTCGCCGGAGGCGACGTCCGCCCGCGGGGCCTGGCTCGGCTGGGTCTCCTGCTGGGCGGAGCATAGGACGCTCCACGGCCGCGCGCAACGATGTTCGGGCGGGCCGCCCGGGGCCCGGTCTGTGCCGGGGGTCAGTGGCGGCACGTAAGGCCCCTTCTGACCACGGAACCGACCTGGGACGCTCGATCCATGCCAGCTCCGTGGCCGAATGGGACACCAAGCGCCCTGCCTGACCAGCGAACTCGTTCACTCTTCGGTGCAAGGGGCCTTATATGTCCCACCCCGCTGCCCCGTGGTTCGGCTCGGGGCCCACGCTCGCGTGGTACGCGACGATAAGCTCGCCCGATCGCTACCGCGAGACCTTGGCCGACCGCGTGCAACGCGGCCGCGCGCGCCTTCGGCCCACTCGACGGAACGCGGTATACAGTCGCACGATGTTCCGCGTCGCGGCATCCGCCGTCACCGGACGCGCCGGCCCCAGGCGCCCCAGGTGACGATGCCGACGGTCGGCGCTTCGGCCGGCAGGCGCCAGCCCTCGGGCGTCTCGACCGCCGTCGCACGCGCGGTCTCCACGAGCAGGCGGTCCCGCGGCCCGTCGGTGGCGACCCACGTCTGGCGCCGCAGGAAGGCCAGCATCTCGTCGAACGAGCCGTAACGAGCGGGGGTGACTGGCAGGCGGGTCACGGTGGGCCGGGCACCACGCGCGTCGAGCAGGTCGAGGAACTCGGGCAGGGCGGGCAGCGGGATGCGTGGCTCGTCGTAGATGGCCGCCCAGAATGGCGCCGCGGCCATGGCCGGCTGCTGCTCCATCAGCAGCGCCACACGGCGCGGTGCGGCCGCCTCCATGGCGTCCAGGAAGGCGCCGATAGGCTGGATGTCATAGCCGACGTGGGCCATGAGTGCGGCGTCGCCCGCCGGGGCGCCCGCCATCGGCCAGCGGGCCCCCACCTGCCGCACGTTGCCGATGCCGTGCTCGGCGGCGACCTCCGCCAGCGCCGCGGCCATGCCCGGCGACGGCTCGACCGCCACGACCTGGCGCACGTGGCGCGCCAGCGGCAGGGCGTAGCGGCCGGCGCCCGCGCCGATGTCGAGCCACACGTCGGTCGGCCGGGCGAGGCCGAGCAGGACGTTGGCGACGTCGTCGTCGGTCCGGTCGGGGTCGGCCCGGAAGATCGAGCTGGTGGAGGCGTAGAAGTCGGCCCCGTCGGGCACCTCGCGGAAGCGGTCCACCTGCTCGCGGTTAGCCCGCACGCGCCGAGCCCAGGCGAGTTCGGCCAGGTCGGCCCGCCGATCGACGTCCGGGTTGGCGCCCGACAGGGCGACCTCCCGCACATGCTCGGGGTGGGCGACGAGCCAGGCGCCCAGGCCCTGATCACCCGACAGCCCACGGGCGACCCGCCACAGCCCGGCCGGCAGCAGCACGGGGTTGCGGCCGCGATCGTGCTCGTAACGGGGGACGATGGCGTGGGTGCCGTCGCCGGCGCTCAGGATCGCCTCGATAGCCTCAGCGCGCAGCTCGGGCTGGTCGCCGAGGACGATGAGCGCCGCGTCACGCGATGCACCGCTCCCCTCCTCGGCAGCCGCCAGGCCGACCTGCAGCGATGAGGCCAGACCACGGGCCGGGTCGGGGTTGCGCACGCGGCGTGCCGACCGCCAGTGCAGCGCCGTCTCCATCGCTTCTGCATCGTCGCCCAGGACCACCACGACGTTCGTCAGGCCCGCCGCCGCCAGCGCATCGAGGACGTGCTGGAGGATCGGCCGCCCCTCGAGCGACGCCAGCAGCTTGCCGCCGCCGAACCGGCTCCCGGCGCCCGCGGCCAGGACGACAGCCGCGACCCCGGCGCGCCCCTGCGTCACCGGGTAGCGCGGTCGCGCACCGCCGCGTAGCAGGCCAGGATGGCATCCGTCGCCCGGTCGGCGTCGGTCTCGCGCGTCGACCAGTTGGCGACCGAGATGCGCATCGCCGCCCGGCCCCGCCACGTCGTGCCGCCCAGCCAGATGGTGCCCTCGGCCTGGACCGCCGCGATGACCGCCTGGGTCACGGCGTCATCGTCCGAGAAGCGCACGAGGACCTGGTCGAGGACGACGTCGTTGAGGATCGTCACGCCCGGCGCGACGGCGAGCGTCGCCGCCATCCGCGACGCGATGGCGCAGCACCGCTCGACCAGCTCCGCCAGCCCCTGGCGGCCCAGCGAGCGGAGGGCCGCATAGATCGTGAAACCGCGGGCCCGGCGGCTCAGCTCGGGCACGTAGTCGAAGGGATCCCGCGCCGTGCCCGGGGCCGGGGTCAGGTAGGCCGCCGCGATGCTCATGGCCGCGCGCAGGGCCGCCCCGTCGCGCACGAAGACCAGGCCCGAGTCGTACGGCACGTTGAGCCACTTGTGGGCGTCGGTGGCCCACGAATCGGCCCGCTCGTGGCCGGCCAGCAGGTGCCGCCGCGTCGGGCTGGCCGCGGCCCACAGGCCGAAGGCGCCGTCGACGTGCAGCCACGTCGCCGGCCGCTCGCGCACGCTGGCGGCGATCTCCGCCAGATCGTCGAACGCGCCGCTGTTGACGTCGCCGGCCTGGGCGCACACGAGGACCGCGCCGGACACGCCCGCCAGCTC
>JBIOID010000144.1:0-5435 GCA_044449585.1 Candidatus Limnocylindrales bacterium | reverse complement strand
CCTCCGCTCATGCTGATCCCCACGTGGCCCGATACTGCATGACGCGGGGGACCGGGCGCCAGAGCCGAACGGACGTATCGCCGCTGATGGAGGAAGCGCGGGTGGGCGAACCAGGGCACCCCTCGCGCATCGGGTTCCGGCTCATGGCGCTCAGCCTCGCCCTCACGCGTCGCGGTCCCATCCTCGAGGAGCGCCTCCGCGTCTCCGGCGTCGGCCCGGGCCAGATCGTCCTGGACTACGCGTGCGGACCCGGGTACTACACCATCCCGGCGGCGCGGCTGGTCGGCCCGGCGGGCCATGTCTTCGCACTCGACATCCAGCCGGCGGCGGTCGCCATGGTCAACGCACGAGCGGCGGCGGCCGGCGTGACCAACATCACGACCATCACCTCCGACCGCGGCACGAGCCTGCCCGATGGGACGGTCGACCTGGTGCTGCTCTACGACGCCATCGCGGGCATCGCCGACAAGCGGGGCGTCCTGGCCGAGATCGACCGCGTCCTCAAGCCGAACGGTGATCTGTCGGTGTGGGTCGAGCATCGCGACCCCGCCCTGACGGTCCCGCTGATCACCGACCACAGCCGTTTCGTGCTGCGCCAGCGGCAGGGCGACGTGCTCCGGTTCGGCCGTGACGAGCCGGTCGTCAGCGAACCACCTGCTCAGGGCGCCTGAACCGGTCCATCGCCCTCGGCCGCATCGTCCACCATCGGCCGGTCGGATGGCTCAGCCACGACCGCCTGCGGTGCTGGGGCGGGGGCCCGACGGCGGCGCTTCGTCACCGGTTTCCGCAACGCCGGCCACCAGTCGCAGGCGCACAGGCCTCGGGGGCAGCCGGCGTGGGGCAGGCGCGGCGTGCGCAACTCGTCGGCCACCTTGAAGATCCGGTCGCTGTCGGCCCGGCACGCCGCGCAGCAGGACGCCCCGACGAGCTCCACCTCGCGCGAGATCGGAGCGATCGCCCGGAGCGTGGCGGTCACCCCCTCGCGATAGAGGGCCACGATCTCGTCCGCCGGCGGCGGCTCGTTGCCGGCCTCTTCGAAGAGGGCCGCCGCCTGTCGGCTGCGGATCCGCGCCACGTCATCCCAGTGCCGTTCGCGTCGCGCGGCCCGCACGGCCCGCTCGGCGGCGGCCAGATAGAGGGACCGCGAAGCCTGGACGACCGCCGCGCTCAGCGGCGCGGCCGCCAGGCGCTTCCGACGGTCGATCGGCGCGCCGGCGAACTGCGCCAGCTGGAGCCACCGTCGGCGCCCGCGCGCCCAGGTCTGCTCATCGAGGTCGTGCTGCCGCGCCGCCTCGAACACCTCGACGGCCGCCTCGGTCAGATAGATGGCGCGACCCTCCGAGTGGCGGACGACGACGCGGCGGTGACACCGCGGGCACAACCGGGTGTGGTCGGGCGGTGGCTCGAGGACGACGCCGCAGTACGGACAGGCGACCCGCGGGGTCGGCGCCGGCTCGGGCACCGGCGGCGACGGAGGGACGAGCGGCGGGAACTCGATGGGCTCGGGCGGCTGACCCAGGCCCAGGAGGCGCCGCAGGAACGAGATCGGGACCACCTCGGTTCATGGGCGGCCGCGCACCGCCGGCGGTGGCCGCGGTCAGGCCGTGGGCACCGGCTCCTTCACGGCGGCCCGCGACTCCGCGCCCGGGCGCCGCCGCAGGTATCGTCGCATGGTCGAGCGGTCCCGTGCCGCGAGATCCCAGCGGCAGCGACACAGGCCGCGCGGGCAGCCCTCATGGGGCAGCCGCGGTGCTCGCAGCTGGGGCGCGATCCGGAAGATCGTCCGGTCATCCTGCCGGCATACGTCGCAGCAGGCCGCGCTGATCAGCTCGGCGTCGCGTGAGATCTCGGCGATGCCGCGCAGTTCGGCGGCCACGCCCTCGCGATGCAGCGCGACGATGTCAGCCGGCGGTGGCACCGGGGAGCCGGCCAGGCGGTACAGGGCCGCGGCGTTGTCGCGCCGCAGGCGCGAGACCGTGTCCCACTCGCGGTCCCGCCGGGCGGCACGGACGGCGCGGTCGACCGTGCTGGTGTAGAGCGTCCTCGCCGCGCCGACCACGTCTTCCGAGAGCCGCGCGGCGGCCAGCCGCGCGATGCGCTCGTCCGGTGCTCCGACGCTGGCCGCGAGCCGGAGCCACCGCTCGCGCTCTCGTGTCAGGCGTGCCGACGTGGTGATGCGCTGCTGTTCGGCCTGGAAGACGAGCACCGCGGCCTCGGTGAGGTAGACGGCCCGACCATCGATGCGTTTGACGATGATCCGCTGGCGACAGCGGGTGCAGCGCCGGCTGGAGGTGGGCGGCGGCGCCAGGACCAGCGCGCAGTACGGGCAGTGGGCCGTGGGCGCAGGCGTGGGCGTGGGCCGAGTCCTGGTCTTGTGCGTGCGCCTCGCGCGTGCACGTCCCGGCTTCGTCCCGTCTGCCGGCGCCGTCGCGCCATCCGGCGTGTGGCCGTTGCCATGTGCAGGCGCCATCTCGATGGGCGCCGCGGCCAGGCTCGCCACGGCGGGGTCCAGCGCATCGAGGCGCAGCTGCAGGACGTGATCGACCTCGCCGCCCTCGGTGGACGACTCGCCGTCGCTCGCGTCGGCAGCCACGTCGGCGAGCGTGGTCGGACCGGCACCGGCCACGACGATGGGGGGTCGCGGACCACCGGTCCACTGGCCAGGCCCGGCCGGCCCGGTCGGCGACTCGCTCGTCGCGACACCATCGTCGATCGCCTCGGGCGCGTCCTCATCGGCCGGCGCTGTATCCGCTTTGAAGAGGTCAGCGAGCCGCGCGTCGACCCGGGCCTGGGCGAGCGCCCACTCCTCCTGGTCGATCTTCGATCTGGGGTGCAGGAAGGGCACCTTGGGCATGGCGCTGTCTCCTCGCGCCTGGGCTACAGGGACCCCAGACGTGGACACCCGGACCGGCCACAGGCGGCTCGGTCGCAGGGACGCACAGGGTACTCCTCACCTACCCTCTCTCGTCTAGACCCCACGCTCGGACCGGTGCGCACGCGCACCTGCGGGTCGCCCGGCCGCGGGCCGCTGCGCGCCCTGATCAGAGGACGCCGCGCCCCCGGACCATGCCCGGTTGCAGCTCCGTCGCGGCCACGATGTGGCGACGGTTGACGAGCGCGAAACCGTAGCGGGAGATGACCCGCCGGTCGGCCAGTGAGCGCGTCCGGACATCCGTCATGGGGATCCACATCGGGCTGGGCGACTCGATGAAGGCCGACAGGACGCCGTCGGGATTGAGGTGGACCTCCCCGGTCAGGGTATGGCCGGGCGTGACGACGATGAGCTGGAAGGCCTTCTTCTGCAGGAAATCCCGTCCCGCGTCTTCACGTTCCTCGACATCGACCACCTGCCCGATGAGCGTCACTTCCTCCGGGTTGACCCAGATGCTGGGCGAGTTGACCCTCGTCGGGTCGCCGTTGCGGCGCAGGACCGTGACGTCGCGCAGCTCGATCAACCCCTCGTGGTTGTTGACGAAGTCGGACAGACGACGGTGAAACCCGATGATCACCGTGCCCGACAGCCGGAGGTGCTGTCCCACCAGCTCGAGGGGCAGACCCTCGCTGCCGGCCGTGGGGGGCAGCGGCGCGACCGCTTCGACGACGAGCGCCTCGAGGTAGGTGGCCGCATCGCCAGTGACGGCCTCGTCGTCGTGCTCGAGGAGGTCGGCGCGTTGCTCGGGGGCAACGGCGTCGCCGAAGATGCGCTCGGAGCTGGCGGGGGGCAACTCGCTCATGGGCAGGGTTCCATCCACGTGGGGGCGATGGCGCGGCGCAGGCAGAGGGTACGCCGAGTGGCGACACCCCGGCAGCGCTGCCTCTCGCGCAGGCGGTCCATCGGGCTAGCGGTCCACGTATTCGACGTGGTGGATGGTCGCGTCCGGACGCAGGAACTGCAGGAGTGCGTCGGCTTCGGCGGCCACCTCATCGCGCGCGGTGCCCATGGGGGTGCGTGGCTCCACGGCGATGACGGCCCGACCCTCGACCTCCGACGCCCGCCAGGCGCCGGCGAGGAAGCCGTCGACGAAGAACGCGCCCCTCCGCAGGTAGGCCGCACCCCAGGCATCGTCGCCCGTGATGTGCGAGCGGTCCGCGTGCGACAGGAAGGCGTTGTCGAACTCGCCCAGGAAGCGCACCGGCGCGGGCACATCGCCGGCCATGATGGTGCCGTCCGCGACATCGAGCAGTTCACGTCCCGCCGCATCACGATAGCTGCGCAGACGCGGCCGCAGGCGCTCCACGAGGGGCTTGAGTCCCGTCAGCCACGACCAGGTGCGGATGTCCGCCACCGTGGCCGGCCCGAAGGCCCGCAGGTAGCGCAGCACGACCTCATCCGGATCGGGCACGACCGGGCCACCATCACCCGGCCTGCCCAGCCAGGCGTCCAGGGTCGTCACCCGCGGCACCCCGGATCGGCGGAGAAGGCCGCGCGGCGTGACCTGCACGACCGGGACCAGGTACCGCACCGCGTATGCCAGCGCGGTCCGATCGTGGGTCGGCCAGCGCTCCCCCAACAGCCGACCCAACTCCGGCATCGTGCGCGGGTGCTCCCCGCAGATGGCCGCCCCGACCGCGCGCAGCTCGTCCAGCTCGACGCCGTCGAGCTGGCGCCGGAACGGGCTCGAGCGGAAGCCGCGTTCACAGACGTCCTGCATCACGGCCCGCAGCCCCCGCACGTCGGCGGCGGTGACCAGGTGGAGGGTCGTGCGCATGAGCGTCATGCGCACCGCCTGCCGTTCGAGCAACAGCCGCTCGAGATCGCCCGGGCGGAAGTCGCGCAGGCGCGACCAGAGCGAGATATACGGGTCCCGCGGGACCTGCGCCTGCAGCCCGATCAGCTGTTCGATCGCCGCCGGCAGCGGCAGCGCCACCCGCCCCAGCAGGTGCTGCCGGGCGAGCACCGTGCGGTTGAGCGTCCGTCGGTCGAGGCGCGCGCGCTCGGGCGGCAGGGTCATCCGAGGGTCCGGGGCCGTGAACGAGCCACGTGGGACAGTCTGGTCACCCCCACCCCCGACGGCAACCCGGCGATGGGGCGTCGTAAGGAGGCGGCCGGCCGCGGTGCCGCCGCGCACCGCGATCTCCTCGTGAACAACACTACGCCAGCTGCCGCTCCGAGCGGCGGTGCTAGGCTCGGCGGCCTGGGTAGGGCGGTGAAGGAGGGTGACGATGGGTCTGGTGGCACGTCTGCGACGGCTCGAAGTCCGGGGATGGCGCACGCGTCGGGGCCTAGCCCTGGCGATGGTGGGTGTCCTCCTCGCGGGCGGCGCCGCGCCTGCATTCGCGGCCCGCGGCGGCGCCACGAGCGCGCCGGCGGGTCAAGCGCCCAGCGTCACCGGCGTTGCCGACGGCTTCCGCACCCCGCTTCGCCTTGGGTTCCGTTCCGGCGACGACTGGGAGACGGCGCTGGCGGCGGACCGCTATGGGCACCTCTATGTGCT
>JBIOID010000143.1:0-5479 GCA_044449585.1 Candidatus Limnocylindrales bacterium | reverse complement strand
GTCCAGGCCGGCGATGGGGGCGGCGCTGACCGCGGCCGGCCTGGACAACGAGGTCCTGCTGACGACCCGCGCCCTGGAGGCGGCCGATCTCGCCCGGCGCGCGGCGCAGGAGGGGGCGCGGCTGGTCGTGGCGGTCGGCGGAGACGGCACGCTCCACGAGGTGGTGAACGGTCTGCTCACGGCGGACCTGCCGCCGGAGGCCCTGCCAGGGCTCGGACTCGTGCCGGCAGGGCGGGGGAGCGACTACGCCCGCGGCCTCCACCTGCCGCGCGACGCCGACACGATCGTCCGTCGCCTGCAGGCGTTCCTGGACGGCGATCCCGGCTCGGCCCACCCGGTGGATGCCGGCGAGGCGACGTTCCGGCCCACGTCCCTGGTGGCCGGTCGACCGACGCCGGCCTCGCCCCTCGCGGACGCCACTGCCTCGGCCGACCGGGCGCCGCTGGTCCGCTACTTCATCAACGGCGCGGGCGTCGGGTTCAGCCCTTTCGTGGCGCAGCGGACCGCGCGCTTCCCGGCCCGGCTCGGCCCGTACCTCTACACGGCGGCCGGGCTGCTCACGATCATCGACTGGCACGAGCGGGCGGTGCAGCTGCGGTGGCCCGATGGCTCGACGGAGGAGCGCGCCGTCGAGTCGATCGAGTTGGCGCTCGGCCAGTACGAGGGCGGCGGGATGCATGTCGCGCCCGAGGCGGACCCGACCGACGGGCTGTTCGACGCGGTCATCATCGAGGCCGTATCGCGCCGCGAGATGACTACGTTCGCGTGGCGTATCCGGAGCGGCGACCACCTGCGCAGCCCGCGGGTCAGCGTGCGGCGGACGCCGGGCCTGGTGGTCAACGTGGCCGACGAACGGGGGCCGCTCTACCTCCAGGCGGACGGCGAGCTGCTGGGCCGCGATCCCTTTGCCTTCCGGGTACTGCCGGCCGCGCTGAGGTTCGTCTGGTAGCATCGACCACATGCTCGCCAGCTCATGGCTGCTGCGTGTCCCCTCCGACCAGCACGGCCTGACACTCGGCGACTTCCTCGTTCCCATCCGCCTCGGAGAGCGCATGAGCGCCCGGGCGCGCCATGCCCTGCTGGTGGTCATCGGCGCGCTGCTCATCGTGATCGGGGCTCGGCTCAGTTTCTACCTGCCGACCGATCCGTATGTGCCGGTCTCCCTCCAGACCTTCGGCGTGCTGTTCGGGGGAGCGCTGCTTGGCTTCCGGCGCGGCCTGCTGGCCGTCCTGTTGTACCTGGCCCTGGGCCTGGTGCTGCCGGTGTACGCACTCGACGCGACGACGGGTGCCTACCGCCACGGCCTCGACACCTTCATCTCGCTGCGCGGTGGCCAGGTCGTGCTGGGCGTCACCGGCGGCTATCTCATCGGCTTCCTGCTGGCCGGCGCCATCGCCGGGCGCCTCGCGGAGCTGGGTTGGGACCGCCGCCTGATCGGCGCGCTGGCGGCCATGTTCATCGGCGATGCGGTCATCTACCTCATCGGCCTGCCCTGGCTGGCGACCGCCGCGCACCTCTCACCGGCCGACACGGTGGCCGCTGGCCTGACCCCGTTCCTGGTCGGCGACCTCGCCAAGCTGATCGTGGCCGCGCTGCTGTTGCCGGTCGGTTGGTGGCTCGTGGCGAGGCGCCCGAGCGACCGCTAGAGCGGTCCCCCTGTGCACAGCAGCCGGGCAGCGATGCTCGCCGCGGTCCTTTTGGTCCTGGCATCAGCGTGTGGCGCGACCGAGTCGGGATCGCCCCCCGGGGCCACGGGCGTGCCGCCGTCGGGCGCGCCGAGCGAGGCCGCCAGCGTCCCGCCGCCACCCGCCACGCCCACCAGCGGCCCTACTGCCTCGCCGCAACCGACCGTCGCGCCGGCCCCCACGTCGCCGGTCACCCCAGCCCCCACGGTGCAGGAATCGCTCGTCGCGGCGGGCACCGAGCCGACGGTCGCCGTGAGCCAACAAGGCGTGCTCGCGGTGGTCGTCCAGGACATCACCTGGCCGTCGGGTTGTGACCGGCCGGCCGTCCGGTTCTCGCGCGACGGTGGCCGCTCGTGGGGCGTCCCGAGCCACCCATGGGGCGTCCGCTGCGAGGACAAGCACGCGGTCATTGCGTGGGGACCTGATGATCGCCTGTGGGCCGGCGATGCCGTCGGCGTGGTCGGTGGTGTCCGCATGTCCGTCACCTACTCGGACGACCTGGGACGGACCTGGGCCGCGCTGTGGGTCGAGCCGTTCACCCCGGCGTGGGTCGGCTGCTACCCCGCGCTGGCGGTCGACACCGACCCGGGCAGCCGCAACTACGGCACGCTGTACGTGGCCTACAACTGGCTCCCCAGCGCCGCCGGCCCGGGCCTTCACATCCTGGCCAAGCCGCTCCACGGTCCCTGGGCGCAGGTCGAGGTGCCGGCCGTCGGCCTGCGCGGGTACCCGGCTCACAACCGCATCGGCTATCGCATCGTCGCCACCACGACGGGTGCGGCGGTCAGCTTCTACGAGGCCGACCTGCGGCGGTTCCCGACCGACGCCGTGCTCAGCAACGGGCCCGCCGGCAACGTCGGCCGCCAGGGCTTCGCCACGGCCACGATCCGCTTCGATGGGCGGACGCTCACGGCCGGCCATCCCACCTGGGCCACCGGCGTGAGTGGCGGCGCCACGCTCTACCTCCAGCCGCGGTGGCAGTCGCAGCTGGCCGTCGATCCCGGCAGTGGCAGTGGCAGCCCCATGTTCTGGCTGGCCATCGAGAGCGGCGGCCGCGTCAAGGTCGGACACGCCGACGGGGGAGGCGCCTGGACATGGACCACGGTGGGCGCCGGCTTCAAGCCGGTCCTGGCCGTCTCGAGCGGCCCGGCCGCCGGGGTCGTCTTCGTCGGCTGGCACGTGATGCACAACGGCAGGATCCAGAACGTCTGGTCGCTGTCCTACGATGACGGTCGCACCTGGCTCCCTCCCCATCCGGTCAGCGGTGCCACCTGGCGGTTCCCCGATGTCGTCAACGGCACCGGGTTACGGGAGAACGCGACGTTCGGGGGCGATTCATTCTTCTGGGCCTGGGCGGACACCCGCACCGGTCCCATCCGGACGTACGTCGCAGCGATACGGCCCTGATCCGACCGCCGCTCGGGGGTTTGTCAGAAGTAGTTGACCGGGTTAACGCGGACCCCGCCGGCCCAGATCGGCCCGATCCAGACCTCGAAATGGCAGTGCGGACCAGTGGCGTCGCCGGTCATGCCGACGCGCCCGATGAGCTGGCCGCGGCCAACGTGCTGGCCGGCATGGACCAGCACCGCCGACATGTGGTGGTAACCCGTGTAGAAGTCGTGACCGTCGCTGATCCACACCTGGTAGCCGCCGCCGTTGCTCTTCCACCCGGCGAAGATGACCGTCCCCGCGGCGGCGGCGACGATCGGCGTACCCGTCGGGGCCGCGATATCGATCCCGCCGTGGTAGTGCGGGCAACTGCCGAAGGGCGGCTCGGCGACGAAGCCGGTGCAGCCGAAGCCCTGGCTGACATAGCCGCCCTTTACCGGCCAGGCAAGCGGCGCGAACGAACAACCGATGCAGCCCGTCGAGCCGGCCTTGGCATGCACGATCAACTTGGGCGCCGGTTTGGTGGCCGTGGGCCTGGTCGCCGTGGGGGCGGAGGGCGCCACCAGGATCGAGGGCCCGACCCCATTCGGGATCATGAGCAGCTGGCCGAGGGTCAGCTCATCGGTGGCCAGCCCGTTGTAGGTCGTCATGGCCGCCGGGTCGGCGTGGAAGCGCGCCGCGACCGCCGCCACGGTATCGCCCTCCTGGGCCGTGTAGACCACTCCGTCGACCGGCGGGATCAGCAGCACCTGGCCGACGTGGAGCTGGTCCTTCGAGGTGAGCTTGTTGGCCCACCAGATGCTCATCATGCTGAGGCCGACGCGGTCCGCGATGCCCGTCAGCGTGTCGCCACGGGCGACGGCGTAGACGCGCAACTGGAGGCCGACCGGCTGCGCCTCACCGGAGGGGGTATCGAGCAGGGTGCCGTCGGACGAGAAGGGTGCCGCCGACGGTCGGGGCGGGTCCGACGGCGCTGGCCGAGCGGCGGTGACCGGCGGTGTCACGCCTTGCTGGGCGGCGCGAAGGTCGGCGATCCCGGGGTTCACCACCTGACCTGCGTCGCCGACATGGGCGTTCGCCGCGGGCAGGATGGCGAAGAGCGAGGTCAGCAGCAGGAATGCCAGGACCAGCGCGGGGCCGACCCGTCGATCGCCACTGAGCCGACCGAGCCCGGGCGGGCGCGCACCCCAGGCGCGGCGGAAGACTGGCCGTCGGGCGGGCCTGCGGCGAGTCGGACGCGCATAGACGCATGCGGATCCATGGGCCGGGTGGCGCCCAGCGGCGCCCGGTGCCACCGGCAATAGGGCCTCCTCCTGGTCCGACGCGGCCGACACGTGCGTGCGGGCTTCGTCGGACCGGGAACGGTAGCAGAGGATGGCCGGCGGCCGCAATCGCCGCGTGCAGGCCATCCGGATGATCCGGCGCACGACCTGAGACCGTTTCGTGGCGGATGATGAACGTTTCACCCGGCGAGGTGCGTCTCTTGCCGGAGGCAGGTGAGATGTGAAGGAAGTCGCACGAGACCCGGTGGCGATCGCCCAGCGCGAGAGCGGGGCGTTCGAGGACCTGATGGCGGAGCACCTTGATGCATCGCTGAGGGTCGCCGTTGCGATCCTGGGCGATGCGGACGAGGCGCGCGACGCCACCCAGGAGGCGTTCATCACCGCCTGGCGCCAGCTGCCGCGCCTGCGGGACCCAGCCAAAGCCGCGTCGTGGCTGCATCGGATCACCGTGAATACGTCGATCTCGTGCCTGCGCAGGCGGGCGCGCGAGAAGTCGGTCACGAGTGCGCTGGCGCTGGCGGTCGGCGACGGCGGGGGCGTCGACGACGGCCTCGTCCATCGCGAGTCCCTGCGGACCGCCCTCTGGCAGCTGAAACCCGAGCATCGGGTGGTCCTCTTCCTGCGGTTCTACGAGGACCTCACCGTCGAGCAGATCGCCGAGCGCACGGGCATCCGGCAGGGGACGGTCAAGTCCCGCCTGCACTACGGGCTCGAACGACTCCGCCAAGCGTACGAAGCGTGACCGGGAGCGATGTGATGTCAACTGAACTGGAACGTGAGATCCGGGCGGCCTTCGCCGACGTGGTGCCGCGGGACGCCGATCCAACGCTGGCCACCAGCATCCGTGTGGGGCTCAAGGAGCCTGCGCCGCCGCGCTCCCATCAATGGCCGGTCCTCGGCCGATGGGTGGCCCTGGCGGTCATCGTGGCCCTCGTGGCGCTGCTCCTCCCGCAGATCGGCCGGCTCCGGAACTCCGGGCCGTCCGCCAACCCAGGGGTCGTCGGGGCCTCCGCGTCCGCCAGCCCTTCGGGGCAGGCGACGGCGTATCCGACGGCCACCCCGAGCAACCAGTCCCCGGCCCACCCCGCCATGTTCGGCGACCTGACCGGCTATCAGTTCCGG
>JBIOID010000142.1:0-5498 GCA_044449585.1 Candidatus Limnocylindrales bacterium | reverse complement strand
GTCGATGAGGCCGCCGGACGGGCCGTCCGGGCGGCCGGCCAGTTGCGCGTGGCCGTGTGGCTGGACGACTTGGAGGCGCTGCCCGAGGGGACGCCCGAGCGGGTCGTGGGGACGCCCGGGGACACGCCGTCCGGCGGTCCACGGGCCGGGCGGCGCGGGGTCTTCAGCGAGGCGGCGGGATCGCCCCCGGCGGCGCCGGCCAGGCGCGGCTCGGCGGCGCCGGCCACGGTGGCCTCGACGCTCGACCTCCGCGGGGCTCGTGTCGACGAGGCGCTGGAGGCGCTCGAGCGCTACCTCGATCGGGCGGCCGTGGCGGGCGCGGGACGGGTGACCATCGTCCACGGCCACGGATCGGGCGCCCTGCGCGACGCCGTGCGGGCCACGCTCGGTGGCCACCCCCTGGTGCGCGAGTGGCGCCCCGGTGGACGCGGTGAGGGCGGCGACGGGGCGAGCGTCGTCGACCTCTAGCCGCGGATCAGGCCGGGAGCAGGCCCCGGCGACCGCGCCGCGGCTGAGCCGGTGGCAGAGTGGGTGGCCCGCTGGGCAGCCCGCTGGGGGAGGGGCTCGGCGTAGGCACGGTGGAGCACGTCTTGCTGGGTGCGAACGGGGCGCCCCAGGTCGAGCCGTACGGCCGGAAGGCGCCGTTGTAGAAGTAGGCGGTGCGCGTCTTGATCGGCCCGGGCCCGCCGAGGACCCCGGCCCCGCGAGCGGCTCGTGCCACCCAGGCGCGGTCGGCCGCCTGCCAGGCGGGCACGGCCGACTCGACGTTGCCCAGGTTGAGGTAGCCGTGCGTGACCGGGGTGCCGAAGCAGCCGTTCTGCCACAGCGTGTTGGTCTGCTGCTCGATCTGGACGCCCACCTTGGTGTCGTCGACCTGCGTCGGCTGGGTGCCGGCGATGAACAGCTCGGAGACGGTCTTGCTCGTGAACGGTCCCGGCTTGAGGCCGCTGTAGGCATCGACCTTGGCGCTCACGATGCCTGACGGTTGCGTGAACTGGTCGACCTTCCAGGCCTTCGTCGCTTCCTGCATGAAGCCCTGCCAGACGAAGGTGGTCACGTCGATCGAAAAGAGGGGGTTCCTGGGTGTGCTGACCAGCGAGTTGTCGCTGTTGCCATTCCACGCTCCGGCCGCCAGGGCGTACTGGCCGGCCTGGCGTTCGGCGGTGGTCGGTGGAGCGATGAAGCCATAGGCGTTCAGGTCGCGCGCATCGTTGTTGGTGCCGGTCTTGAGGGTCGCGGGGCGACGCGTCCCGGTGCTGGCGGTGAGATGGAAGGCGCCCCAGAAGGGATTGACCTTGGGATCGGTGTTGCCGGCCAGGATGTCGGTGACGATATAGGCCGCCTGGGGGCTCACGACCTGGGTGCCGGCAGGCGTCTTGTAGGGCGATACGATATCGGTGCCCTTCGAGTCCTGGATGGCCAGGATGGCCGTGTGGCCGGTGTAGTGACCCTGGTTGGCGAGCGTCGCCCAGGCGGTCACGAAGTCCACCGGGTGGACCTCCTGGGTGCCCAGCGTGAGCGACAGCCCGGCCTGCGGCTGGGCCGTCTGGAAGACCATGCCGAACTGCTTGGCCGTCTGGAAGACGTGGCTGATGCCGTTGTAGTAGAGGGCCTTCACGGCCGGGATGTTGAGCGAGAACTCGAGCGCCTCGCGCATGCGCACCGGTCCGCGCTCGGTGTTGTCGGCATCGGTCGGGATGTACGGGTTGGCGCTGGTGCCGAAGTTGGTGGTGACGTCCATGAACAACGTCGCCGCGGTCATGGTGTGGTCGTTGATGCCGACCACGTAGTTGAACGGCTTGAACGCGGAACCGACCTGCCGCCAGCCGTCGCCGACCACGTCGAACTGCGGCTGGAACTTGGCCGAGGCATTGCCCGCGTAGTAGTCGGCGCTGCCCACGTAGGCCAGCAGCTGGCCGGTCTGGTAGTCGATGGCCACCAGCGCCCCGTTGTGCAGGTCCTTGTTGCGCAGGTTGGCCATCCACGATGCGTACGGCACGCCGATCAGCTTGGCGTAGGCCTTGGGATCCCTGGTGTGGGGCAGGATGGCCGCCGCCTTGACCCACTTCTCGGCGATCTGCTGCAGGCGCCAGTCGAGGGTCGTGATGATCTTCAGGCCGCCCGCCTCAAGCTGGGGGCACGTCTCCACGCCCGTGCCGCACAGCTCATCGGTCAGCTGCTGGCGCACGGCCCATACGAACTGGGGTGCCTTCCAGTTCGGCACCGTCTGGGAGGCCAGGACCACCGGCTCCTGCAGGGCCGCCGCGTAGTCGGCGGCGCTGTAGACGTGCCCGGCGGCGTCGCTCATCGGCGTGCCGTAGGTCTGCATCGCGCGCAGGACCTCGTTGCGGCGCACGACGGGCGGCGAATCCTGGGGCACGACCAGGTGGCCCTCGAGGGTGATCGCATTGCGCACCAGGTCGTACGCGCTGGGCGACTGGGGAATGCCGGCCAGGATGGCGGCCTGGGCGAGGGTGAGCTTGCTGAGGTCGCTCACGCCGAAGTAGTTCTGGGCCGCCGCCTCGATGCCGTAGTCGTTGTTGCCGTAGAAGTTCTGGTTGAGGTAGTCGGTGATGATGCGCTGCTTGCCGACCGCGCCCGGGTAGGCCTGGGTCAGGCGGATGGACTGGATGATCTCCTTGATCTTGCGCTCGATGGTGCGGTTAGGGTCCTGCACCAGGCTGGGGTCGAGCAGCCGCTGGCGCACCAGCTGCTGGGTGATCGTGGAGCCGCCCCGAGGGTTGCCCTGCAGGGTGTCCCTGAGCGACGAGAGGATGCCCACGGGATCGAAGCCGGCGTTGGTCCAGAAGGTGTGATCCTCGATGGCGGTGGTCGCATCGAGCACGCCCGGCGGGAGCTGGGCGAACGTGACGACCTGGCGCCGCTCGGTGCCGAAGGTGGCCAGGGCGACCGTGCCGGTACGGTCGTAGATGGTCGATTCCTGGCTCAGCACGATCGTATCGAGCTGCGTGGGATCGGTCAGGCCCTGGCTGAAGTAGGCGTACGCGCCCACGACGCCGATGAAGGCGGCGACCGCCAACGCGGCGAGGGTCCCGAAGAGGAAGAGCGGGAAGCCGATGGCGACAGCGCGCGAGGCACTCCCGCCGCCTCGTCGCCGGCCGCCATCCTGGCGACGCCGCCGGCGCCGTGCGAGGCTGGTCTGCATTTCTCGAAGGACTCTAGCATAGTTAGTCATCGGGCCCGCTTCCGGGCGCTCCCGCCGCGGCGCGCCACGCGCCTCCCAGGAGGGTCGACCAGCCCATGACCGCCCCCGACCTGCTTGCCGAGCTGCGCTGGCGCGGCATGGTCCAGATCGTCTCCGACGGCCTGGCCGAACGCCTGGCCCGGGGCCCGATCCGTGGATACGTGGGCATCGACCCGACAGGGCCGTCGCTGCACGTGGGCCACCTCGTGCAGGTGTTCCTGATGACCCACCTGCAGCGCAGCGGTGGGGTGCCCGTGGCGCTCATCGGCGGGGGCACCGGCATGATCGGTGACCCGTCGGGCACCAGTGCCGAGCGAAACCTGCTCCCGGAGGCCACGCTCGACCGTAACCGCGCCGCCGTGCGTGCCCAGCTGGAACGGTTCCTGGACTTCGAGCAGGGGCCCAACCCGGCCCTCCTGCTGGACAACCGTGCCTGGCTGGGCGAGTACCGCCTGCTGCCCTTCCTGCGCGACATCGGCAAGCACTTCACGGTCGCCGCGATGCTCGAGAAGGAGTCCGTCCAGACACGCCTGGGGGCCGGCCTGTCGTTCGCCGAGTTCGCCTACCAGACCCTCCAGGCGACCGATTACCTGGTCCTCCACCGCGACCACGAGGTCGAGCTCCAGATGGGCGGCTCCGACCAGTGGGGCAACATCAGCGCCGGCCTGGATCTCATCCGCCGCGTGGAAGGGCGCGCCGAGGGCGAGGCGCCCGCGGCCTTCGGCCTGTGCAGCCCGTTGCTGCTCAACCAGCAGGGGCAGAAGATGGGCAAGACGGCCAAGGGGGCCGTCTTCCTGGACGCGTCGTTGACCAGCGTGTACGACTTCTACCAGTACGCTGTCGGCCAACCGGACGAGCTGGTGGGCCGGTTGTTGCGCTGGCTGACCCTGCTGCCACGCGAAGGCATCGAGGCGCTGGAGGCGGAGCAGGCGGCGCATCCGGAGGCGCGGCCGGCGCAGCGCGCGTTCGCGGTGGACCTCACGGCACGGATCCATGGCGCGGACGCCGCGGCCCGCCAGGTGCGTGTCGCCGCGGCCGCCTTCGGCGACGCGCCGCTGGTCGACCCCGAGGTGCTCGAGGAGCTGCACGCCCACGCCGACGGCTTCGACTTCACCACAGGGCAGCTGGGCGGTGGGCTGGTTCCGTTCCTCGTCGCGTCGGGGCTCTACCGCTCCAACGGGGAAGCTCGCCGCGCGATCGCGCAGGGTAGCCTGCGCCTGAACGACCGGCGGATCGCGGCGGCCGACGTGGCCCTGCCCCGCCTCCTGCACGACCGCTGGCTCGTCGTCCGCCAGGGCAAGCGGACGGTCCGCGTGGGGTGTCTCACCGGGGGCTGAGGGAGCCGGGTGCAGGGGCACCTTGGCACCCTGCCCGGGCGCGGGCCCCTTCTCTGCCCGGGCGCCGGCCCCTTGGCGCCCTGCCCTTTGGCGCCCTGCCCGGGCCCGCGCCATTTGCATCCAGCGTTCACAGCGACGGAGCAACGGCCTCTCGAGCCCTGAAAAGGCCCGTTCCCCCGACGAAGCGTGCTTGCCGTGTAACGAACGGCGGTGGAAGGCAGGCTCCTCCGTCGCTGTCGCCGCTGCGTGCAAAGTGGTCGGTTGGGACCATCTGAGCGGCCGATAAGCGGTGGCGTTCACCCTGTCCCGCCATGGCGACGAACGAGCGGTCGGTCGATCGAGCGGCGCTGCGCATGCGGCGCTCCTTGTCGGGCCAAGGAGAGGAGCTTCGAACCGCGCGGCACCTGGCCGGATTGAGCATGGCTGCGGTAGGGCGCGCGGTGTCCATTTCGCCGGCTCAGGTCAGCCGGATCGAGCGTGGGCTCATCCGCAGGCTCGACCTTGTACTCCTCGCGCAGATGTCGGCCGCCGTGGGCCTCGAGTTGAGCCTGCGGACCTACCCGGCCGGCGCCCCCATCCGGGACAAGGGTCAGATGGCGCTCCTCGGCCGGTTCCGGCTGCGAGTGTCGACCATCTGGTCGTGGAACATCGAGGTTGGTGTCCGGCCCGGTGACCCGCGCGCCTTTGACCTCGTCCTGCGATCGCGGGAGGCGGCCGTCGCGGTCGAGGCCGAGACTCGACTGCATGACGTCCAGGCGCAGGCGCGCCGGGCATTAGCCAAACGGGCGGATGGCAGTGTGGATCGCCTCGTCCTGCTCATCGCCGATACGAGACATAACGCCCTGTGCCTGCGTGACGCACGGCCACTCCTCGCCGGCGACTTCCCGCTCGACACCAGGGCCGTCCTGCGGGCGTTGGCAGAGGGTCGCGACCCTGGGGCTAACGGGATCGCGATC
>JBIOID010000141.1:0-5512 GCA_044449585.1 Candidatus Limnocylindrales bacterium | reverse complement strand
GCGACGCTTCCTGGAGGCGCCCGGCCGCTACGCGGTCATCGCCACCCTCGGGGCCGACGGCTCACCCCACCAGGCCGTCATCTGGTATGCCGTCGACGGTGACGGCATCCTCATCAACTCCCGTGTCGGACGGCGCTGGCCCACGGACCTGCTGCGCGACCCGCGCGTCTCGCTCAACGTCGACGACTCGGAGGCGACCAACGGCCGTGAGGCGTTCGTGACCGTGCAGGCCCATGCCACCGTGGTGGCGACGGGGGACGCGGCGATGGCCGACATCCTGGCCCTGGGCCGCCGTTACGGGCAGATGACGAACACGTGGCAAGGCCAGGAACGCGTCTCGTTCCGGCTGGCGCCGCTCGCAGTCACGGTCTACGGCGACGTGCCCTGATGGTCGCGCCGCAGGTCGGGTACTCGGCCGCGCTCGAGCAGTACGCACCTGACGAGCTGCTGGACTACTGCCAGATCGCCGAGGCGGCCGGCTTCGAGGGCGTCATGGCCGCCGACCACGTGCAGCCCTGGGTCCCGCAGCAGGGTCAGGCAGCCTTCGTGTGGTCCTTCATGACCGCCGCCGCCGAGCGGACCGAGGGCGATGTCGGGCCGGGCGTGACCTGCCCCAGCTTCCGCCAGCACCCGGCCATCATCGCCCAGGCGGCGGCCACCATGGCGGCCATGTATCCCGACCGCTTCTGGCTCGGCCTGGGGTCCGGGGAGGCGCTCAACGAGCACGTCGTGGGCGGCTACTGGCCGGAGGTGCCGGAGCGGATCGCGCGCATGTTCGAGGCCATCGAGATCATGCGCAAGCTGTTCACCGGCAAGGACGTCAAGCACAAGGGCGAGTATTACCGCCTGGAGACGATGCGCCTCTGGACGATGCCGGCCACGCCGCCGCCCATCTACGTGGCGACAGCGGGCCCCATCACCGCCAAGAAGACGGGCGCGCTGTGCGACGGCCTGATCACGGTCGGGGCGCCTGAGGAGCGCATCGAGACGATCTTCGAGAAGTGCCGCGAGGGCTGCCGCGAGGCGGGCAACGACCCGACCAGGTTCCGCTTCATCCTGCAGCTCCACCTGTCCTGGGCGGAGACCGACGAGCAGGCGCTCCAGAACGCCGTCGTCGAGTGGCCCAACGGCGGCATGAAGTTCCCCAAGCAGGACATCCGCTCCCCGCACGACCTGGCGCAGATGGCCAAGCTCGTGCGGCCGGAGGACTTCCAGGGCCGCCTGCTCATCAGCAGCGACCTGGAGGCCCACCGGCGCGAGATCCAGCGCTTCCTGGACATGGGCTTCCACAAGGTCTACCTGCACAACGTGGGTCGCAACCAGGTCGAGTGGGCGCGCGCGTTCGGCCGCGAGGTCCTGCCCGGCCTGCACGCCTGACCCGATGAGCGTCGCATCGCCGGGCGCGGTCCGCTTCGGCGCCCAGCTCTGGTCGCAGGCCACTTCATGGGACGACTTTCTGGCCGCCGCCCGACGCGCCGAAGCCTGCGGCTGGGACGCCATCTGGACATGGGACCACCTGATGGCCATCCAGGGGCCCTGGCAGCAACCCATCTTCGAGGGCTGGCTGGCGCTCGGCGCCGTGGCCGCCAGCACCCAGCGCGTGCAGGTCGGGCTCATGGTCGGCGCCAACACCTTCCGCACTCCCGGCCTGACCGCCAAGCTGGCGACGACGCTCGACCACATCAGTCACGGCCGGGCGGTGCTCGGCCTGGGCGCGGGCTGGTTCGAGCGCGAGCACGAGGGTTTCGGCCTGCCCTTCGGCGCCACGCCGGGCTGGCGGCTGGACCGCCTCGATGAGGCGGTCGGCCTCCTGCGACGTTTGCTCGATGGGGAGCTCGTGACCCATGCTGGCCCGGCCTACCCGATGCGCGACGCGCTCGTGGCACCCCGGCCTGTCCGGCTCCGCCTGCCGATCCTGATCGGCGGGTCCGGCCCGCGCAAGACGCTGCGCATCGTGGCCCGCCATGCCGATGCCTGGAACACGGCGGGCACGCGCGAGGCGGTCGGCGAGCGCCTGCGGCTGCTGGCCGACCATTGCGCCGCCGTGGGCCGGGACCCTGCCACCGTCGAGTTGACGGCCAGCTTCCCGATCGTGCTGCGCGACCGGGTGGCCGCGGCCGACGCACGCTGGCATCAGCTGCTCGCCCACAACGGCGTGGCCGGGATGGAGGGCGCGCCGGTCCTGGTGGGCCCGCCGGCGCTGGTGGCCGACCGTCTGCGGCCTTACGTCGAGCTCGGCTTCCGGACCTTCATCGTGCGCCTGCCGGCACCGTATGACGGCCCGACCCTGGAGCGGATCGGCGAGGTCCGCGACCTCCTGGCCGCCTGAGATGCGCATCGTCGTCCTGGCCGGCGGGGTCGGCGGGGCCAAGCTGGCCGACGGCCTGCAGCAGACGCTGCCGCCAGGCGACCTGGTGGTCATCGTCAACACGGGTGACGACCTGGAGCTGCACGGCTTGCTCGTCATGCCCGACCACGACACCGTGATGTACACGCTGGCCGGCCTGGCCGACCCGGTGCAGGGATGGGGGGTCGTCGACGATACGTTCGAGGGCTCCGCGATGCTCGAACGCTATGGCGTGCCGACGTGGTTCCGCCTCGGCGATCGGGACCTGGCGACGCACGTCGCGCGGACGGCGCTGGTGCGCCGGGGCCAGCGCCTCACCGATGTCTGCCTCGCCCTGCAGCGCGGTCTCGGGGCGACCACGGACGTGCTGCCCATGAGCGATGACGCCGTGCACACGCAGGTGCGCAGCGACGACGGGTGGCTCGACTTCCAGGACTACTTCGTGCGCCTCCGCCAGGCACCAGAGATCCACGAGGTGCGCTTCCAGGGGCTGGCCGCGGCGGCTCCGTCGCCCGAGGTGCTGGCCGCGCTCGGCGCCGCGGACGTCGTGATCGTGGCGCCGTCCAACCCGATCGTTTCGATCGAACCGATCCTGGCGGTGCCCGGCTTCATGCCCGCGCTCCAGGCGGCCCGGCAGCGCGGCGTCCCGGTGGTCGCAGTGTCGCCCATCGTGGGCGGCCGGGCCCTCAAGGGTCCTGCCGATCGCATGCTGCGCTCGCTGGGCGGCGAGGCCAGCGCCGCCGGCGTGGCCGCTCGCTACGTCGCATTCGTCGACGGCCTGGTCCTGGACCGTCAGGACGCCGCACTGGCGTCGCGGGTGGCGGACCTGGGCCTGCGGCCCCTGGTCACCGACACCATCATGGTCGACCGACCGGCCCGCGCCCGCCTGGCCACCGCGACACTGGCCTTCGCCGCCGCCTGACGTCCAGGCTGGCCGAGCCCCGCGGCCGACTGCCCCTTACCATGCGCGCGTGACATCGTCACCCGCGCGCCGGAACGAGCGACCCGGACGGCCACGCGCCGATCTGACCCGGCTGCACGTGGTCATCCCCGTCCGGACGCTGGCGGGCGGCAAGGCACGCCTGGGTGAGGCCCTCGACGCGGAGGAGCGCCAGGGCCTGATCGCGGGCATGCTGCGCGACGAACTGGCCGTCGTGATGCGATGGGGCGCCGCGGCCGCCGTCCATGTGGTGAGCCCGGATCCGGATGTCGCACCCATCGCGAAGGCGGCTGGGGCGGCCCCCATGGCGCAGCGCTCCGACGGCCTGAACGGGGCCATCCGTGACGGCCGCGCGGCGGCGATCGCCGCCCGGGCCACGGCCGTGCTCGTCCTGCCGGCCGACCTGCCCACGCTCGACGTGGCCGCGCTGGAGCGGCTCCTCGACGCGGCCGACGCGGCCGTGGCCGCGGGCACGGGCGCGCCGCTCGTGGTCATCGCGGCGGCGGATGCCCGTGACGGCACGAACGCCCTGCTGATCAGCCCGCCGGACCTCATCGAGCCCGCGTTCGGGCCGGGCAGCCTGGAGGCGCACCTGCGGGCGGCCCGCGATGCGGGGGCGAGCGTGCGGTTGGTGGTCGACGCGACCCTCGGCTTCGACCTCGACACGCCGGCCGACCTGGTGCGACTCGAGCCGGCCCGTCGGGCCGCGCTCGCGGCGCTCGGCGCGGCCGCGGTCACCGTGGCCTGAGCGCCGGATCCCTTCGCCCCGGTGCATCGCCTGCTCGCCATCGCGCTTCCGTCGCTGCCCGAGGTCCATGCGGGCGACGACCTGGCCGCGCTGGCGGCCGATGCCTGGCGGACGCTGTCGACCGGCGACGTGGAGCTGGCGCCGGCGCCGGGTGACGTGCTGGTGGTCACCCAGAAGGTCGTCTCCAAGGCCGAGGGGGCGCTGGTCGACCTGCGCACCGTGACGCCGCGGCCGGAGGCGGTCGCCTTCGCCGCGCGCTGGGACCGCGACCCGCGCCAGGTGGAGGTCGTGCTCCGGGAAGCGGCCGAGGTCGTGCGCATGGAGCGCGGCGTGCTCATCACCCGCACCCACCACGGTTTCGTGTGCGCCAACGGCGGCGTCGACGCCTCCAACGTGGCGCCGGACACGGTGACCCTGCTGCCCGTCGACCCGGACGGTTCTGCCCGGCGCCTGCGGGCCCGTCTGGCGACGCTCCTCGAGCTGCCGCCGGAGCGGACGCCCGCCGTCGTCATCAGCGACTCGTTCGGTCGGCCGTGGCGCTGGGGCATCGTGGACGTGGCGCTCGGCATCGCCGGCTTCGGGTCGCTCGACGATCAGCGGGGCCGGCCCGACACGGGCGGCCGCATCATGCGCTCCACGGTCGTCGCGGTGGCCGACGAGATCGCCTCCGCCGCGGAGCTGGCGGCGGGCAAGACCAGTGGCCGGCCGCTGGTCCTGGTGCGCGGCGCGGTCCTGCCGCCGGGCGACGGGTCGGTCGTCGCGGAGGTGGTCATGGACCGCGCCAGCGACCTGTTCCCCTGATCCGCCCGTGGCGTGTACCCTCGCCCCATGAAGGTCGGCCTGCAGATCGACTCGTTCTCGTGGCCCGGCGGCGGAGCCGCCATCGGTCCCACGTTCGCGCGGGTCGTCCAGACCGCGGACGAGGTCGGTTTCGACTCGATCTGGGTGATGGACCACTTCTTCCAGATCCGCGGCGTCGGGCGGCCGGAGGAACCCATGCTGGAAGGCATGACGGCCATGGGCTTCGCGGCGGCGCACACCAGACGCGCACGCCTGGGCCTGATGGTCGGCGGGATCCACTACCGGGCCCCGGCGCTGTGGGTCAAGGCGGTCACGACCCTCGATGTGCTCTCGGGTGGGCGCGCCTGGTTCGGCATCGGGGCCGGCTGGAACGAGGAGGAATCGGTCGGCCTGGGCTTCCCCTTCGCCTCGTTGAAGGAACGCTTCGAGTGGCTCGAGGACACGCTCCGATTCGCCCGTGCCATGTGGGACGGCCCGCGTGGCTCCGAGGCGTCCTTCCCGGGCACCCACCAGACGGCCACCCGCCCGCACACCCGCCCGCAGGCGTTGAGCCGACCCCACCCACCGATCATCGTCGGCGGCGGCGGTGAGCGGAAGACGCTGCGCCTCGTCGCCCAGTACGCGGATGCGTGCAACATCTTCGGCGGCGCCGACAACATCCGCCACAAGCTGGCGG
>JBIOID010000140.1:0-5531 GCA_044449585.1 Candidatus Limnocylindrales bacterium | reverse complement strand
CAGATACCACCATGCATGGTGCGAAACGACCCGTGCCGGGTCGCACATGGGGGAACCCGGCTCGTCCACGCTCGCGGGACGCCGGCTGAGCCGCGCTGAGCGCCGGCCCACCCCACATCGGTCGTCGCGTACCAACAGGGCTGGTGCGCAGGAAGCACAAGCACCGGTTGGTCGCTGCCCACCAACAGGGCTGGTGCGCAGGAAGGGCAAGCACCGGTTGGTCGTTCCCACCAACACGGTTGGTATCCGCGACGACCGGCCCAGCGCGCCAGCCCTCCAGCCCCCCAGCGCCGTGCTGCCACGCGGACGGCGCACCGGATACCGCTGCGCTGGTACGCTGCGGAGCGTGTCCGACCTGCCGTACGACCGCCCGAGCGACCCAGCCAAACGCCACAGCGCGGCCCTCACCGACGGGCCCGACCGGGCCGCCGCGCGAGCCATGCTCAAGGCCATCGGCTTCAGCGACGACGACCTGGCCAAGCCGATCGTGGGCGTGGCCACGTGCTGGATCGAGACGATGCCCTGCACCTACAACCAGCGCCGCCTGGCGGAGCACGTCAAGGCTGGCATCCGCGCGGCCGGCGGGACGCCCATGGAGTTCAACACGATCGCCATCTCGGACGGCGTCTCGATGGGCACGGAGGGCATGAAGGCCAGCCTCGTCAGCCGCGAGGTGATCGCCGATTCGATCGAGCTGGTGGCGCGCGGGCACCTGTTCGACGGCCTGGTGTGCCTCGTCGGCTGCGACAAGACGATCCCCGCCGCGGCCATGGCCGTGGCCCGCCTCGACCTGCCGGCCGTGATCCTCTACAACGGCACGATCTACCCGGGCATGCTGGACGGCAAGCGCGACGCCACGGTCGTGACGGTCTTCGAGGCCATCGGGGCGTACCGCGCCGGGAAGATCACCCTCGAGCGCCTCTACGAGGTGGAGAACGCGGCCTGCCCCGGACCGGGCGCGTGCGGCGGCCAGTTCACGGCCAACACGATGAGCATGGCCCTGGAGTTCCTGGGCCTGTCGCCGGGCGGCCTCAACGCCATCCCCGCCGAGCACCCGGCCAAGGACGCGGCGGCGCGCCGCTGCGGCGAGCTGGTCATGGACCTGGTGCGCGCGGATCGCCGCCCCAGCGCGCTGGTCGATCGGCGCGCGATCGACAACGCCATCGCGGCCATCGCGGCCAGCGGCGGTTCGACCAACGGCGTGCTGCACCTGCTGGCCATCGCCGCTGAGTTCGAGGTGCCGCTCCAGCTGGACGACTTCGCCACGATCGCCGACCGGACGCCCATCGTGGCCGACATGGTGCCCGGCGGCCGCTATACGGCGGCCGACCTCTACGAAGCCGGTGGCCTGGGCCTGCTGATCCGCGAGCTGGACCGGGGCGGCCTGATCCACGGCGACACCCCCACGGTCGACGGCCGGACGCTCAGCCAGGTCGGTCGGGACGCGGTCGCGACGGCCGGACAGCTGGTCGTCCGACCGATCGAGGCGCCGCTCAAACCAACGGGCGGCCTGACCATCCTGCACGGCTCGCTCGCCCCCGACGGCTGCGTGGTCAAGCTGGCCGGCCATGAGCGCCGGCAGCACCGCGGGCCGGCCCGCGTGTTCGACTCGGAGACGGCCTGCTATCAGGCCGTGCGGGTGCAGGCCATCCGACCCGGCGACGTCATCGTCATCCGCTACGAGGGTCCCGTCGGCGGGCCCGGCATGCAGGAGATGCTGAGCGTCACGGCGGCGCTGGTGGGCGAAGGCCTGGGCGAGTCGGTCGCCCTCCTGACCGACGGCCGCTTCAGCGGCGGCACCCACGGCCTGATGATCGGGCACGTCGCGCCAGAAGCCGCGCTGGGCGGCCCCATCGCCCTGGTGGCCGAGGGCGACCCGATCGCTATCGACGTCGACGCCAAGCGCCTCGACCTGGACGTCGCGCCCGACGAGCTGGCGCGCCGCCGGGCGGCGTGGCGACCGCCGGCCCCGCGCTATCGCAGCGGCGTCTTCGCGAAGTACGCGGCCATGGTGAGCTCGGCCAGCGAAGGCGCGGTGACCCGCGTCGACGGCCCACGCGGCCAGCCGACATGATCCGCCGGCGCGCGCTCCCGGTCCCGCCCGCGCCGCCCGCGTGACCCTGTGACCCCGTGACGGCGGCCCGGATCTCCTTCAAGACCTCGCCCCAGGGGGTCGCCTGGGCCACCGTGCGCGACACGTGGCTCGCCGGTGCGGACCTGGAGGTCTTCCAGGGCGTCTGGATGAACGACCACCTGACCGACATGGGCGAGGGCGCGGGCGGCCCCAGCCTCGAGGCGCTGACCCTCGCCGCCACCCTCGCCCACCTCGTGCCCGGCAAGTGGGTCGGCCACGCGGTGCTGTCCAACACGTTCCGCCACCCGGCCGTCCTGGCCAAGGCGGCCACGGTCATGGACCACGCCACCGGCGGGCGCTACATCCTCGGTCTGGGCGCCGGCTGGCACGAGGGCGAGCACGCCGCCTTCGGCCTGACCTTGCCGCCCATCGCCGAGCGTATCGACCGCCTGGAGAGCGCGGTGGCCGTGCTCGAGGCCCTGTTCTCGCCGGCAGCCGAAGGGGGGCCGGGCGTGACCCTCGACGACCCCTTCTATCCCCTGCGCGGGGCGACCAACCGGCCGGCTCCCCTGACGGCGGGTGGCCCGCCCATCTACCTCGGGGGCCAGCGCCGACGCGGCCTGGCACTGGCGGCCCGGGCCGCAGCCGGCTGGCTGCAACCCGGGACCGAGGCGGGCGACGTGGCCTACTTCGCGGCCCATCGCGATCGCCTGCTGGAGGCCCTCGCGGCCATCGGGCGCGACTCGAGCGGGTTCGCCTTCGTCGCCCAGGTCGGCACCGGGCATACGGCCGCCGACCACCGGCTGGCCCTCGATCAGGCGCGGGGCGTCGCCCGGGCCGGCGCGACCGAGATCATCCTGGGCCTGCCTGCCGCGCTGGGCGCGAGCGGCCTGCTGACCATGGCCGAGCGGGTGGCCGAGCCGCTGCGCCACGAGATCGGGTGACCGTCCTCTCGCCTGCCGCCGGCGACCTGCTGCGCGCCGCCCGGCGCGCGGTCATGGGCACGGTCACGGCCGACGGTCGGGCCCGCCTCGTGCCCATCTGCTTCTGGCTGGACGATCGGCCCGACGCATCCGAGCCGCCGTTGATCTATTCACCCCTCGACGAGAAACGGAAACGCTCGGCGGACCCCCGGCTCCTGGGCCGCGTCCGCGATCTGCAAGCCCGCCCAGCGGTGACCCTGCTGGTCGATCGCTGGGACGAGGATTGGCGCCGCCTGGCCTGGCTGCGGCTGGACGGCACCGCCGCGCTCCTCGAGCCGCCACGGCCGGGTGACGACGGCCGTGAGCACGAACGAGCCGTGGCCGGCCTGCGTGATCGCTACCCGCCCTATCGCCACCATCACCTGGCGGCCCGGCCGCTCATCCGCATCGCCGTCGACCGGGTGACCGAATGGCACGCCGCGTGACCGCCGCGATCGACGAGCTGGTCGACCACCTGCAGGCGCTGCTGCGCCTGCGCACGGTGAACCCGCCCGGCGACGAGATCCTGGCCGCACGCTACCTGGCGGGTGTGCTCAAGAGCGCCGGCCTGAAGCCGCGCGTCCTGGAACCGTTCGCGGGGCGCGGCGATGTGGTCGCGCGACTGCGTGGCGACGGCACCGGCGGGGGGCCGCTCCTGCTGCTCAGCCACCTGGACGTGGTGCCCGTCGAGGCGGATCGCTGGACCCAGGACCCCTTCGGCGGGGCGCTGGTCGACGGCTACCTGTACGGCCGGGGCGCGGTCGACATGAAGAGCATGGTGGCGATGTCACTCCAGGTGGTCCTGGACCTGGCCGCCGCGGCCCGCGCCGCCGGTCGTGATCCAGCCCGTGACCCGGTGCCCGGCCTCCGACGCGACCTCATCTTCGCGGCCACGGCGGACGAGGAGGCCGGCGGCCTGCTGGGCGCTGGTTGGCTGGTCGACCACGAGCCCGACCTGCTGCGCGCGGACGCGTGCCTGACCGAAGCCGGCGGCATCAGTCTCGAGGTCGGCCGGGTCCGGCTCTACCCGATCCAGGTCGCCGAGAAGGGCTATCACCGGTTGCGCATCACCGTCCGTGGCGCCGCCGGCCACGCTGCCCTGCCGCGCGATGACAGCGCGGCGGTGCTCGCGGCGCGGGTCGTGGATCGCCTGGCCACGCCGACCCCGCAGCGGTCGACACCTCTCATGCGCGCGGCGCTGGCGACGGTCGCGGCCGTCGCGCCGGAGACGGCCGCGCTGGTCCGTCGCATCACGGCCGCCGACGCGGAGGGCGCCGATGGGCTGGCCGCCATCGCGGAGCTGTGCCGGGAACCCGAACGGCGTGCGCTGCGCGCCCTCCTGCGCGACACGATCAGCCCGACCATCATCCACGCCGGAGTGAAGGAGAACGTGCTGCCCGGCCGGGCGGAGATCATCGTCGACTGCCGCCAGCTGCCGGGCACCAGCGGCGAGCAGATGGGCGCGGTGGTGGCGGCGCAGGTCGGCCCCGAGTTGTGGCGGCACTGCACGACCGAGGTGTTGAGCCACGGGGAACCAGTCGAGCAGCCGCTCGACCATCCGCTCCTGGCCCTCCTCGGAGAGGTGCTGCGGGCCCATGATGCGGCCGCCGTCCCGCTGCCGGTCATGGCGCCCTTCGCGACGGACGCCAAGCACACGGTTCGCCTGGGCATCCCGACCTACGGCTTCTCGCCCCTCCGCCTGGACCCCCGGGAACCCTTCCTGGAGCGCTACCACGGCGACGACGAGCGCGTCGCCGTCGCCGCCCTTGCGTGGGGCTACCCGGTGCTCGCCGAAGTAGTGCGTCGCTACTGCGGCTGAGGCGCATGCCGCCGGCCGGCTAGATCAGGTCGTCCCGGCGCCGTCGCTGCGGCCGAGGGCAGGCCTGAAGATAATCCAGCAGCACGCTGAAACGCGCCGTCGCGACGCCGATGCGCGTGTCGGCCGCACCGTAGTACATGGTGATCACATCGGCTGCTTGATCGACGATCCAGCCGCATGGGAAGACGACATCGGACACATCGCCGGCTCGCTCGAATAAGTCGCGCGGGCCGAAGACCCATTCGTCGCTGCGGTGGAGCACTACCGTCGGGTCTTCCAGGTCGAGCAGCGCGAGGCCGAGCCGGTAGATCGGTCCAGAGGCGGTGAGATGCGCGCCGTGGTACATCACGAGCCAGCCCGCCGCCGTCTCCGCCGGAGGCGGCCCCAGGCCGATCTTGCCCGCGTCCCACCACGCCCCGTCGCGGGCCTCCAGGAGGAGGCTGTGGTCGCCCCAGTGGCGCAGATCGGGTGAGTAGGAAACCCACATATGGGCCCCGCCACGGAGCGGTGATGGACGGTGGACCATGACCCAGCGGCCGGCCATCCGGCGCGGGAAGAGGGCCGCGTCCTTGTCCTCGGGTGGCATGACCGCGCCCAGGCGTTGGACGGTCCGGAAGTCGATCGTGGTCGCCAGCGACACCAGCGGCCCGCGGCGGCTGTAGGCCGTGTAGCAGAT
>JBIOID010000139.1:0-5546 GCA_044449585.1 Candidatus Limnocylindrales bacterium | reverse complement strand
CCCCAAAGGCCGCGACGAAGCCGGCCGCGACGAAGCCGGCCGCGACGAAGCCGGCCGCGACGAAGCCGGCCGCGACGAAGCCCGCCGCGACGAAGCCCGCCGCCACGAAGCCCGCCGCGACGAAGCCCGCCGCCACGAAGCCCGCCGCCACGAAGCCCGCCGCGACGAAGCCCGCCGCCACGCGGCGTCGACCGGCACGACCGCGCACGACGACCCCCGCCCGCAGGCCGCCCCGCCCCAAGGCGACCGCCTGACTCGCGCCGTCCTTCCGCGCTCGCCCTTGGTCCGACCTGATCAGATCACGCTGACGGCGCGGCCCAACGCGCGTCGGAAGGTGTCGCTGATGAGCGGGCGC
The DNA here is from genome assembly GCA_044449585.1 of Candidatus Limnocylindrales bacterium. Lineage (GTDB taxonomy): Bacteria > Chloroflexota > Limnocylindria > Limnocylindrales > CSP1-4 > DASPUH01. Next base: position 5,191 of record JBIOID010000139.1, on the reverse strand, counting down.
CAGATGGCCAGCAGCGTCCGTCGCAGGCGCGCCACCTCGCGCTCGCGCGAGGCGAGGTAGCGCCCGACGGCCTGGATCGTCTCGGCCGAGAGGCCGCCGGCGGAGGCGGCCAGGTACTCCCGGGCCAGGTGCGCCGCCACGTCCGCGTCGTGCAGCCAGCCCAGGTGATCCTGGAGCGCCGTGACCTTGGTGATGAGCGTCGGCGTGTCCGCGCCCAGCACTTCGCGGAAGAACTCCAGCGTGTAGCGCAGTCGCTTGGCCGCGATGCGCAGCTGGTGCAGTGTCGGCACGTCGGCCCAGGCCAGGCTCGTGTCGTAGGCGCGCAACTGCTCGTAGGCCACCCAGATGCGACTGGGCGCGGTGTCACGGACGCGATGCGGGTCGGTCGCGCGCACCACGCGGCCCCCCGCGCCGGTCGTCTCCACGAAGCGCACGTAGTCGTCCACGAACCGTCGATAGCCGTCTCCGTCGAGCAGCTTCACGAGCCGTTCGCGGGCGGCATCCCGTACCTCCTGCCAGGCCTGCAGCAGCGGCGCCAGGGCGACGCCCTCATCGGGCGGCAGCCCGGCCATGTAGGCGGTCAGGCCGTCGAGCAGCACGTCCTGGTCGCGCACGTCGCCCAGGGCGGTCGCCACGCTGCGCAGCTCGTTCACGTACCGGCGGCTCGGGCCGCGCCGGAACCCGTCGCCGAAGACGCGCCAGGCGGCGCGCATGCGGCGGGTGGCCACGCGCATCGAATGCAGGTCTTCGAGGTCCTCGCCATCGCGCGTGCCCGCCTCCCGCTCGAGCATCCGCGCGAAGTGGAAGCGCAGGACCTTGCGCCCCGCTTCGGCCAGCGAGTCCGTGCCGCTCACGCCCGGAGTGCGGCCGACGCGCAGGCGCTCGATGATCTGGGCCCGTTCATCGAGCGGGCCGGTCTCGCCGCCGACGAGGGTCGGCCGACGTTGTCGCCGCGCCCGGCGCGGGGGGCGGACCGCAGCACCCGCCGCAGCCGCAGGCTCCTGGGTTCCATCAGGGGCCGAGACCGCGGTCGCAAGGGCCGCCGGATCCGCGGGCTGCGGTGCGGTCGGCTCCTCGCTCGCCGCCGGCTCCTGTGGCGACCCACCCTCTGCCCCGGGCGCTGCCTCGTCCGCGGCCTGCGTCGTCACCGTCGCCGGCTCATGCGCCGGGGCCGCCGATACCCGTCGAGCCCCCTGGCTCGCTTCGACCGGATCCGGCGCCGGATCGGTGCGCCTCGCATCTGGACCCCAGGGCCTGATGGCGGGCGGTTGATGGGCCGCCGCCAGCAGCTCGACCGCGAGCGCTTCCTTGGAGCGGCCTTCCGGCGTGACAGCGCCGCTGGCCTCGAGTTCTGCGCCCACCTCGTGCAGCAGCCGCTCCGACCCGCCGCGGGCCTCGATCTCCACGAACCGACCTCCACCGACGTCCGTCCCGGCCACCTCCACGCGCACCGTGTCGAGGCTCAGCACGGCCCAGCCGTCGCTGCCGCGCAGGTCGCGCTCCCGACGCACCTGGCGCAGCGTGAACCGAGTCACCAGCGGGGCATCCCCCGCCAGGGCCGTCAGGCGCCGGCGGGCCTCACTCTCCGGCCAGGCGGCCGGGAGCAGCTCGGCCGTCGCCGGCCCCTCCAGCTCGACCCGGCGGAAAAGCGTGCCGCCGGGGCCCTCGCCACGGCCAAGGCTCTTGAGGGTCAGGGTGATCCCCTCGCCCTGGCGGCGCAGTCGCGCCGCGTAGCCGCCCTTGGCAAGGGCCCCGTCGGCGGTCTCGAGGTAGCGGTCCTCCAGCTCGAACGTGCGCCACGCCCCGGCCGCGCGGTCGCCCAGCCAGTCGGCGTCGAGTAATCGTTCCAGCGCCGGGGCATCGGTCACCCGGTACTTCATCTCGACCTCGACGGGATCGGCCACGGTCAGTCCTCGACCTGGACCGAGGCCAGCGCCAGGGCCTTGAGAGCCTCGAACGTGTCGAGGCCGGTGGGCGTCTCGATGAGCGACTCGACGCGCCGCCAGCGATCATCGGGGCCGAGCTGCCAGGCGCGCCGGTCGTCGGCCAGCATCACGTCGATGATCTGGCGCAGGCGCGCCTGCAGAGCCGGCTCGGTGACCGGCACGACCGCCTCCACGCGCCGGTCCAGGTTGCGCTCCATCAGATCGGCCGAACCCATGTAGAACCGCTCGCGCTCGCCCGCCCCGAAGATCAGGATCCGCGAGTGTTCCAGGAACGGCCCGATGATCGAGCGCACGGCGATGTTCTCGCTGACGCCCTCCACGCCCGGGCGGAGGGAGCACGCGCCGCGCGTGATGAGGTCGACGCGCACGCCCGCCTGACTGGCGCGACACAGGGCGCCGACCATCTCCGGGTCCACGATGGCGTTGATCTTGAAGCGCAGGCGACCGTCGCCATGGGTCTGCTGCCGCTCGATCTCCTCCTCGATGAGGGCCAGGATCGAGGAGCGCAGGCTGACCGGGGCGACGATCAGGCGCCGGAAGCTGCGCTGGCGTGACAGGCCGGTCAGGAAGTTGAACAGGTCCGTCGCGTCTGCGCCAAGGTCGACGTCGCAGCTGAAGAGGCCCAGGTCGGAATACAGGCGCGCCGTCCCGCCGTTGTAGTTGCCCGTGCCGACGTGCACGTAGCGGCGCAGGCCGCGCCCCTCACGGCGCACGACGAGGGTCACCTTGCAGTGCGTCTTGAGGCCGACCAGGCCGTACACGACGTGCGCTCCCGCTCGCTCCAGGGCGCGCGCCCAGACGATGTTGGCGCGCTCGTCGAAGCGGGCCTTGAGCTCGACCAGCACGACCACCTGTTTACCCTGCTCGGCGGCACGGACGAGGGCACCCACGATGGGCGAGTCATCGCCGGTGCGATAGAGCGTCATCTTGATGCCCAGGACGTCGGGGTCGTCGGCGGCCTGGTCGACGAACCGCTGCACCGACCCGCGGAACGACTCGTAGGGATGGTGGACCAGCAGGTCGCTGTCACGGATCACCGCGAACACGTCGGCCGCCTCGTCCTCGTCGTCATGAGGTTGCAGCCGCAACGGCGTCACGGGTTGCCACGGCTCCCGCTGCAGGCCCGGCAGGTCAAGGCTGGCGATCGCCTCGAGGGCCGTCAGGTCGAGCATGCCGGTGACTTCGTAGACGTCACTCGGCTGGACGCCCAGGCCGCGCTGCAGGAGCGCCCGCGTCGCGGCCGGCATCGAGCGCTCGACCTCCAGGCGCACGGCGGCCCCGAAGCGCCGCTTGCGCAGCTCCTCCTCGATGGCCATCAGCAGGTCGTCCGCCTCGTCCTCCTCGATGGCCAGGTCCGCGTTGCGCGTGACGCGGAAGAGGTGGTGCTCGAGGATCTCCATGCCCGGGAAGAGGGCGTCGAGGTTGGCCGCGATGATCTGCTCCAGGAGGATGTACGTGTGCTGTCCGACTTCGACCAGCCGGGGCAGCACGGGCGGCACCTTGATGCGCGCGAACCGTCGTTCGCCGTTCTCCGGATCGCGCACCGTGACGGCCAGCGAGAGCGACAGGTCGCTGATGTAGGGGAACGGGTGCCCGGGGTCGACGGCCAGTGGCGTCAGGACGGGGAAGATCTCGTCGATGAAGCGGCGCCGCAGCTCGAGGGCACGTTCCTCGCGCTCGGCGTACGGCACGATGCGGATGTCGTGGGAGGCCAGCTCGTCGCGGATGCCGGCGTAGATCTGGGAATGGGTGGCGACCAGCGCGAGCACCTTGTTGCGGATGGCATCCAGCGTGTCGGCGGCAGTCAGGCCGTCGGCCGACGGATGCGAGCGACCGGCTGCCAGCTGCTGCTTGAGACCGGCCACGCGCACCTGGAAGAACTCGTCGAGGTTGCTGGCGAAGATGGCCAGGAAACGCGCCCGCTCCAGTAGCGGGTTGCGCGCGTCGTTGGCCTCGTGCAGCACCCGCGCGTTGAACTCCAGCCAGGACAGCTCGCGGTTGATGTAGGGCAGCGCCGCCGGCGCGCGATGCCGCGCCGGCCGGCGCGTCGCCGGGGGCCGCATGGACGCTGAGCGGAGGGCGGTCATGATCGGGTGGCTCGGAGCGGGGGGATCAGGCGTCCGGCCGGTAGTCGCGGGCGCCCGACACCGGGTCGTACCAGACACGTGTCAGCTGGCCGCTGGTCGGGTCGGTGAAGACCTCGTCGGTGCGCTCGAAACGGGTCGGGCCGGCGGCCTTCAGCCGCGCCCGGTACCGGCCGTGCTCGTAGGCCGCGCCCAGGCCGAGCATGACCGCCCCGAGAGCGGCCAGGCTGGCGGTGAACGGCAGGTCGGCCGCGAAGGCCACGAGCGCCCCGAAGGCGGCCGCCACGGCGAGCACGCCGAGCAGGATCCGCGCGAAGTCGTTCAGGGGGCCACGGCCGCGGTCCATGGGCGCGCTCAGCTGGCGGCCTCATGGCCCGAGTCGCCAGCGGCTACCACGACGGCCGTGCCATAGGCCACGATCTCGGTCATGGTGGTACCCATCTCCGAGCTGTCGAAGCGCATGGTCAGGATCGCGTTGGCGCCCATCGCCGCAGCGTTCTCCACCATCCGGTCGACGGCCTGGCGACGCGAGTCCTCCAGCAGCTGCGTGTATTCGTGGATCTCGCCACCGCCCAGGCTGCGCAGGCTGGCGGCGATGTTGCCGGCCAGACCGCGGCTCCGCACGACCACCCCGAATGCCTGGCCCTTCGTCTCGATCACGCGCATGCCGGCTACGAAATTGGTGGTGCTGACGATCATGTGACGCCTCCCGGGATGTGCTCCGCGTGCGGGGTCGTGGCACGCCGCGCCGTGTCCGCCGCGCAGGGACAGGCGGCGCGCAGCCGCTCGAACGTGTAGAAGCCGGTGTGGTGGCCGTCGGCCCAGGTCGGCGCGAGGGCGTATGCGCCGACCAACTGCAGGTCGACCAGCTCGGTCTGCGCGGCCGTCAGCGTCGGCTTGGAGTCGAGCCAACCGGGCATCCCGGCCTCGCCGCGGCAGTAGGCGCAGGGGCACATCCAGCGCAGCGACAGTGCGTCATAGACCGTCTGGTGACCATCCGCCCAGTCGATCTCCACGCGACCCGCCGCCCGCTCGGCATGGATGCGCGTCGGCGTGAGGTATTCGCCGCCGCTGGTATAGCTGCCGCTCATGCGCCGATCGTACGCCCGTTCGGTCGTGACCGTGGGCTACACTCGGCTCCTCTCACCCGATCCGCATGTG
>JBIOID010000138.1:0-5557 GCA_044449585.1 Candidatus Limnocylindrales bacterium | reverse complement strand
GCGCCGCATCGAGGACGCGATGACGGTCGCCCCCGAGGCCGCCCCGGCCAGCTAGGCCGCCCCGCGCGATCCGGTTCTCAGTCACCAACCATCCATGTGCCACGGAGGTCGACGGCGCCGTCGCACGGCCAGACCGGGCCGATCACGCTTCTCGCGAGGCTCGGCTGAGCGTGCCGGCGGTCGGGCGCATCCACGCCGAGCTGCCTGGACTCGTTTGCGACCAAGCCTGTTGGTGCGCAGCAACCCGGCCGCCCCACGGCGCCCCGGGCACCATCCCTGTTGGTGCGCAGCAACCCGGCCTCGCCCCGGCGCCCTGGGCACCATCCCTGTTGGTGCGCAGCAACTCGGCGACCGCGATGGGACGCGGCACGATCCGCTTCTCAGCCACCAACCATCCATGTGCCACGGAGGTCGACGGCGCCGCCGCACGGCCAGACCGGGCCGATCGCCCCCTTCGCGACGCTCGGCTGAGCGTGCCGGCGGTCGGGCGGATCCACGCCGAGCTGCCTGGACTCGCTTGCCACCAAACATGTTGGTGCGCAGCAACCCGGCCGCCCCCCGGCGCCCCGGGCACCAAACCTGTTGGTGCGCAGCAACCTGGCGACCTGGGGCAACTCGGCGATCGCGGCAACTCAGCGACCTGGACGAGTCGGCGACCCCGATGGCTCGCGGGTCAGCCGCCGGCGACGGCGGGCAGGATGTGCACCGTGGCGCCGCTGGGCACGGGCGCGGCGAGGTCGGCCGGCTCGCCCTGCACGTAGACGTTGATGAAGGGCCGCAGGGCGGGGCCGGGCTCGCACAGGCGGTCGCGCACGCCCGGCCAGGTCGCGTCGAGCGCGACGATGACCTCGTCGACCGTCGTCGCCTCGGCCGTCAGCGTCAGCCGATGGGGCATGCCCGGGAAGAGCGCGGCAAGCGACCGCGGCAGCACGACGACGGTCATGCGGGCGGGCCCGGCGGCCCAGCGGGCGGGCCCGGCGGCCCAGCGGGCAGGGCCGACAGCAGGGCCGATAGCAGGGCCGGCGGGCCCCAAGGCAGGGTCATCGATGGCTCGCCCAGGAGCCACGACCGGGTCGCCACGATGTCGCCCGCGCGGCTCGATGTGTCGTCAGAAGCCCGGTCAGGCGTCGACCAGCGCCGTCTCGACCGAGGAGATGCCGGGCAGGTAGTCGAGCGCGAGGCGCCACGACGCCCCTTCGTCCGCACTCGTGAACAGCTGCCCGGTGCTGGTGCCCACGTATAGCCCGAACGGCTCGAGCGTGTCCCGGGCCATCGCGTCACGCAGCACGCCCACATACGCGTCTGCCTGCGGCAGCCCCTCACGCAGGGCGTGCCAGGTGGCCCCGCGATCGGTCGTGCGCCACACGGCCATCCGCGCGTCGGGCATGAAGCGGCCGCGGTCGTCGCCGTTGAGCGGCACGGTGAAGAACGTGTCGCCGTCGCGCGGACTGGTCACGAGCGGGAAGCCGAAGGTCGAGGGCAGGCCCTCGTCAAGACATATCCACGTGCGACCCGCGTCGTCGCTGCGGTACGTGCCGCAGTGGTTCTGCTGGTACAGCCGCTCCGGGTCACCGGTCGCGAGCGCCATCTTGTGCACGCATTGGCCGGTCTCGGGCGCGGGACCCGGCAGGAAGTCGGTCCGCACCCCCTTGTTGCGCGCCTCCCACGTGGCGCCGCCGTCCTCCGTGGCGAAGCAACCGACGGCCGAGATGGCGATCCACATGCGCTGCGCGTCATCCGGGTGGGGCAGGATGGTGTGCAGGATGAGGCCGCCCGCGCCGGGTTGCCAGGAGGCGCGGCTGGGATGATCGGTCAAGCCCTGCACGTGCTGCCATGTCCGGCCGCCGTCGTCGGAGCGGAAGAGGCCGGCCGGTTCGACGCCCGCGTAAAGCGCCCCGTGGGCCGGCGTGACATGCCATGCCGCGCGCATCTTGGGGCCGTCATCGCCGTACGTCAGACCTTCACTGGAGTGGGTCCACGTGGCGCCCAGGTCCTCGCTGCGCCAGATGGCCGGCCCGTACCACGGGCTGCCGGCGGCGGCCAGCAGGGCGCCGTCGGTCGGATCGAGCGTCAGGTGCTGGATCGGCCAGCCGTCACACAGCGGGCCACGCACCGTGACGTCGCGCCGCTCGCGTGACGTCTCCACCACGAACGCGCCCTTGCGCGTCCCGACCAGGATCAGCACCCGCTGCGTCACGCTCGCCTCCAGCCCCCCAGTACCACGCCGCTGTCGAGGGCGGCCCGGGGCGAGGGTATCAGCCCTTGGCCCAGCGGGCCACGGACCCGGCGGGCCAAGGAGACGTTCCGGGGGCTAGTTCAGCCGCGGACCCTCGCCGCGGCGCTTCTCGACCTCGCCGAGGGCCTCGCGCAGACCGGCGATCCACTCGCTGGCGTGCTCGCCGACGAGCTTGACGCACCACGCGAGCGCCTCGCTGCGACTATGCGCGACGCCGGCCGCGACCAGCGTGTCGAGCGTCTGCCGCTCGGGCTGGCGCAGGCGGGTCATGACCGGCGCGCCGAGCGTCGTGAACAGGTGCTCCTCGCTGCCGACCCGGACGCCCCACGAGACCGTGCGGCGGAAGCGCTGCTGCGCTGCCTCGGCGATCTCCATGCGCGCCCCGCGGGTCGCCTCGCGGAAGGCCTCGACGCGCGATGCCTCCGCCGCGCTCCGGGTGGCCGCGCTGGCGTCCTTGGGCAGCTCCGGCGCGGCCAATGTCCCGACCACCAGGATCTCGTCGCGGTCGACGCGCACCTCCGGGGCCCCACTGAACCAGTCATCCGGCAACCGGCCGACCAGCCAACCGACCAACTCGTCCGTATCCATCTCGTTCCGCTCCTGCGCCGTGCGCGATACTTGGCTCGGATGGCCGCCGTCGCCCGGTGTTCGAGCCGGGCGGTGCCGGACTATCCCTGATTACCAGATTACACAGTAACACAACCATCAAACAGAGACCGACCCAGGAGGGGCGATGGAGCAGTACGACTTCGTGGTCATCGGCGCCGGGCCGGCGGGCGAGGCGGCCGCCAACGAGGCGCTCGGGCGCGGCCAGCGCGTGGCCGTCGTCGAGCGCGACCTGTTCGGCGGTGCGTGCCCCTTCTGGGCGTGCATGCCGTCCAAGACCCTGCTCCACGCCGCCGCCGTCCACGCCGTCGGCGACACGTACCCGTGGGCGCGCGCAGTCGCCCGCCGCGACTACATGATCAACCGCGAGCCGCCGCTCGATCACCCGGACGACCGCGGCCACGTCCATGCCCTCGAGTCGGCCGGCGCCGCCATCCTGCGCGGCTCGGCGCGCCTGGTCGGGCCGGGTCGGGTGACCGTGACGGCCGGCGACGGCACCGCGCGCGATCTCGCCGCTACCCACATCGTGCTGGCCGTCGGCTCGACCACGAAGCTGCCGCCCATCGATGGGCTGGCCGAGACCGACCCATGGACGAACGTCCAGCTGACCTCGACACGTGAGCTGCCACGCAGCCTGCTCATCCTGGGCGGTGGACCGACGGGCGTCGAGATGGCCCAGGTCTATGCCCGCTACGGCGTGCCGGTGACCATCGTGGAGTCCAACGCCCGGTTGCTGGCACGCGACCATCCGCGCAACTCGGCGGCCGTGCAGGCTGGCCTGGAGCGGGATGGGGTCGCCGTGCGCACGGGCGCACGCGCGCTGCACGCGGCCGCCGGCGCCGGCGCCGACGGCGCTCACCGGATCGGCCTGGCCGACGGCACCAGCGTGGAGGGGCACCGCATCATGATCGCCATCGGACGTGCCTTTCCCCTGGGCGACCTGGCCCTCGAGGCGGCCGGCGTCGACCCGACCACGCTCAAGCCGGACGGTTCCCTGCGCGTGGCCGACGGCCTGTGGCTGGTGGGCGATCCGGCCGGTCCCGAACTGCACACCCACATCAGCCACTACCAGGGCGAGATGGCCGTGCGCATGGCCCTGGGCGACGACGTGCGACCGGACTACACGGCCATCCCGCGCTGTACCTACACCGATCCGGAGGCAGCCTTCACCGGGCGCACCCTGGAGCAGGCGCGCGACGCGGGGGTCGACGCGGTGGAGTTCACGCAGCCGATCGCCACGACCGCCAAGGGCTACGTCTCGGAGACGACCCTGGGCCACGTCACGATCATCGTCGACCGCGCGGCGCGCACGCTGGTCGGGGCGGCCATCGCCGGTCCGCCCGGCAGCAGCGAGGCCATCCACGAAGCCGTGCTGGCGATCAAGACCGGGACCCCGCTGGCCGTACTGGCCGATACGATCCATGCCTTCCCGACCACGGCGCGCGTGATGGGCACGCTCTTCGGCGCCGCCGCGAAGGCGACGGCATGAGCGCCGGGCCGGCCGCCGAGCCGGCCGCCGGACGGGGCGTCGCGGCCTGCGCCTGGGCGGACGATCGCCTCGACCTGTTCTGGGTCGGCGCGGACAGCCGCCTGGCCCATCGGTGGTGGGATGGCGCGCGCTGGTCCGAGACGGAGGACCTGGGTGGCACGCCGGCCTCCGCCCCCGCCGTCACATCGTGGGCGGTCGGGCGGATGGAGGTCTTCGCCGTGTTCCCCGACGGTGCCCTGTGGGACCGCTACTGGGACGGCGAACGCTGGCACGCCTGGGAGTCGCTGGGCGGCGAGCTGGTCGGGGAAGCGGCCGCGTCGAGTGCCGGCTCCGACCGGCTGGACGTCTTCGCGACCGGGCGCGACGGCCGCACCTGGCATCGCTGGTGGGACGGGTCGACCTGGGTCTCCTGGGAGCGCCTCGACCGTTAGGCCTTGCGCGGCAGGCTGACGCGCGGCCCGGCCCGCTCGGCGGGCGTAGCGGCGCCGGGGCCCAGCTCTGCCGGGCGCAGCTCGGCCCCGCCCAGCTCGGCCAGGCCCAGCTCGGCCAGACGATCGTCGATGCGGCCGAGCAGGCGCTCCAGGTCGAGGCCGCCATCCGGCCCGCCGTGGCCGGCGGCGAGGGTGGCCCCGGCCAGCCGCACCCGAGCCCCCCTGAGGTTCTTCCCCTCCCCGAGCGGGTTGCCGCGGACGGCGTGGACCTCCGCGGCGGCCAGCTTGATCAGGCCCTGGTAGAGGTCGCGTTCGGGGGCATCGGCGGTGCCCATCCAGGCCGGCTCCAGCAACTCGTGGGCCAGGAACGCATCGCCCCGATCGTAGGCCTCGAGGAACGCGGCCAGGGCCACGCGCCGGCGGCCAGCCGCCAGCGGCCGATACGCCTTGGCGCGTCCACCCTGCAGGACCGTGCGGCCCGTCACCGGCATGCGTCGAGCGTACAGCGGAACGCCCGGCCCGCTGGGCGGACCGGGCGTTCCCCGGGGGTGGGTCCGACGCCCCCGCGTCGGACGGGACGCTACTTCAGGGCGGCGATGACGGCCTTGGCCTCGTTGCGGGCGGCGACCAGCTCGTCATGGGCCGACTTCTCGGCGGCCCGGGCGCCGTTCAGGATCGAGGCGGCGGTGCCGCCGTTCCAGTCGGCCGGCGTGAGGGCCAGGATCTTGCCCGACAGGCCGCTCAGCTGACCCTGCGCGTTGCCCACATCGGTGGTCATGGCCGCCAGCGCCGCCG
>JBIOID010000137.1:0-5575 GCA_044449585.1 Candidatus Limnocylindrales bacterium | reverse complement strand
GCGGGTGACGATGGTCGCGTCGAGCTGGAGCGCGAGCGCCGCGATGAGCGTGTCGGCCAGCGACCGTGGGCCTGCTCGCCCAGCAGAACGCCGCAGCTCGCCGGCCGCACGGGCGCCTTCCGGGCCCAGGCTCACGTGCTCCAGCGCGCCCAGGAACCGCTCGATCACGTCCCGCTCCTGCGCGGTGCCGCCGGACAGCGCCTCGCACACGATGACGTCGGTCGTGTAGAGGCGGTCGGTCTCGGCGAACAGGCGCTGGACCACGTCGACCGCCGACGGGACCGCGTGCGACCAGTCGATGGCCACGGTGGTATCGAGGAGGTAGCTCACGCTGGCCGGATCCGCTCCTCCCGTTCGTCCTCCGCCTGGCGCAGCGAACGGACCCAGCGATACACCTCGTCGCTGTCCCGCCACTGGGACGGACCGGTGGCCGCGCCCCGCGTCTCCTCCAGGATGCGCTGGATGCGGTCACGCTTGAGCCGGAGCCGCACGGCCTCCGCGACGTAGGCGCTGCGGCCCCGTGGACCGGCGTATGCGTCGACCTGCGCCAGCAGGTCCAGCGGGAGCGTCAGGTTCGTGCGGGCCATGATCATGTGCGTGACCGGCCTCCGCTGAGTGTTCGGCGCTATGCGCATATCATCGCACACTAGGACACCCGCGCGAGTCGATCGCGCCAGTCCAGCCACGCCTGTCCGGCCGCGACGTCCCAGGTCGGCCCGTTGAACCCGAGCGTGAACTGGCGGAAGCCCATCGCCACGTACGTCGCGGCATCGGTCGCCAGGAAGCGGTCCAGGTCCTCCGGTTCCACGCCCAGGCCCCACTCGATGCTCAGCGGGTCGCGGCCCTCGTCGGCGCACCAGCGGCGCAGCGCGGCCACCACGGGCTCCAGCTCCGACGGCTGCTCCGGGAACCCGGCGTGCCAGGCGTCGGCGTATCGCGCCACCAGGCGCAGCGTCCGTCGCTGACCGGTGCCCGCGATCAGCACGGGCATCTGTCGGACCGGCGGCGGGTTCAGCCGCGCGAGGCGCCGGGCGATGCGGGGCAGGGCCTGTTCGAGGTCGCCCAGGCGGCCGCCCATCGTGCCGAACGGGTAACCGTACTCGTCGAAGTCGCGCTGGAACCAGCCGGCACCCAACCCCAGGATCGTCCGGCCGTCGCTGATGTGGTCGACCGTTCGCGCCATGTCGGCGACGAGGTCGGGGTTGCGGTAGGCGTTGCAGGCCACCAGCGGGCCGAGCTCGATGCGGCTCGTCGCCTCCGCCCAGGCGGCTAGCAGGGTCCAGCACTCGAGGTGCGCACCGTCCGGCGGCCCGTACAGGGGGAAGAAGTGGTCCCACGTGTAGCAGATGTCGAAGCCCATCGCCTCGGCGTCGAGCACGGCTCGGCGCATGTCGGCATAGGCGCCGTGCTGGGGATGGAGCTGGGCGGCGATGCGGATGGGCGTCATGGCACCCATCGTCAACCTTCCCCTTGCGGGAAGGTCAAGTGGTAGGCTCGCTGGATGTTCACGGTCGGCATCTTCGCGCGCCTGAGCGGGGTATCGGCCAAGGCGCTGCGGGCGTATGACGAACTGGGGCTGTTCCGGCCCGCCTGGGTCGATCCCGATTCGGGCTACCGCTACTACTCGCCGGCGCAGTTGCCCGGCCTGCGGCGCATCGTGGCCCTGCGTGACATGGGCATGGGCCTCGGGCAGATCGGCCGACTCGTCGGCGGGCGGGTCGATCTGGAGTCGGCCCTGCGCACGCGGCGGGCCGACCTCGAGCGGGAGCACGCCGAGGCGGCCCGGCGACTGGCCGCGCTGGACATCAGCGTGGCCGCGGCATCAAGCGGCGACCCGGTCCTCGACGTGGTCGTGCGGCGGCTGCCGGAGGAGACGGTGGCGACGCTCGACCTGGCGGATGTGCCCGGACTTGACGACACGGCCGCCTTCGACCGGCTCGAGGCGGTGATCCGCGACCTCGGGCGCCGCGCCCATCGGCCGCCCGGCGCCCTGCTCGGTGATGGCACCACCGTCGGTCGCTCGTCCGACGTGATCTTCGTGCCGATCCGCGGTCCGATCCGCTCGACGGCCGAGATCGCGTGGCGGGTGCTGCCCAGCGTCCGGGCCGCGACGCTGCTCGTGAAGGGCCCGTATCGACGACTCGGGCAGGCCAAGCGGAGGCTCGACCGGTGGATCGCGGCCAGCGGCCAGCGCATCTCCGGTCCGACACGCCTGCGGTACCTGCAGTTCGGGGCCGATCCGCGCCTAGCCATCCCGCGCGGCTACCTGGTCGATGCGGCGGCGGACTACCTGACCGAGCTGCAGGTGCCCATCGAGCCCGGCTGACCGGAGTACCCGGGCGGGCCCCCGTCCGTGAAAGCGTGGTGAGCCGGCTGGGATTCGAACCCAGGACACGAGGATTAAAAGTCCCCTGCTCTGACCGCTGAGCTACCGGCCCGTCGTGCGCACGTGTCCAAGAGACCGAGCCCGCCGAGGATAGCAGCGGCTCGATCGAGTCCGTGCTCAGTTCAGCCGCTGCTCCCAGTCGCGGGGCACCCGACCGGCGGGTCCGGGCACCGGCTGGTCGAGGGGATGGTGGTGCGGGGGCGGCAGCGCCGGACCGTCCAGGTATTCCTCCGTGGTGTAGTCCCAGAACCAGTCCTCGTCAGGCTCGAAGCTCTGGACGATGGGGTGCCGCACATCGACCGCATGATGACTCGCATGCTGTGACGGCGACGAATCGCAGCAGCCGACGTGGCCGCATGCCGCGCAGCGCCGGAGGTGGAACCACCAGCCACCCGTCGCGAGGCACTCGACGCAGCCGGTCCCGCTGGGTCGAGCTGCTGGATCGAACCGCTTCTCGCTCGCCACCCGCCATCCCTTTCCAGCGCGGCACCGATGGACCGGCGCCCGGCGTCGAGTCTACGCGGATGGCGCATGCTGGACCGATGTCGGAGACGGCCGTCATCGAGGTCCACGACCTGCCCGAGCGGCATCGATATGTCATCACGGTCGACGGCGCGACCGCGGGGGTCGCGATGTACCGTCTCCGTGAGGACGTGATCACCTTCATCCACACCACGGTGGATGACGCCTATGGCGGCCGCGGCCTGGGATCACGGCTGGCGGCAGCCGCGCTGGACGACGCGCGACGGCGAGGATTGCGCGTGATCGCCCGGTGCCCGTTCATCGCCGGGTTCATCACCGAGCACCCGGCCTACCAGGATCTGCTCGCCTGACGGGCCACGACGCCGGGCACGGCGCGTCGCTCAGCCCAGTGCCAGGGCCACCACGCCGGCGACGACCAGCACGGCCCCCGTGAAGCGCTCCCGCGAGACGTGCTCGTGGAGCAGCACGGCGGCCATCGCCGTGGCCATCACCACGCCCGACTCACGCACCGCCGCCACCGACGCGGCGGAGGCGAGGCGCAGCGCCAGCAGCACCAGGCCATACGCTCCGACCATCATCGTGCCGGCCACGACCGTGGTCCGGTCCAGCTGCGCCCGGACCTCCCGCGGCCCGCGCAACCGGAGCATCGCCAGCAGGTAGATCGCGCCGGGCACGGCCATCGCCAGCTCCAGGTACGTCAACGCCCCGGCGAGGGTGACGCCGACCCGGTCGACGAGCGTGTAGCCGGCGATGGCCGCGGCCGTGGCGATGGCCAGCAGCGCAGCCGCGGGATCGCCGCCACCCCGCAGGCCGCGCACGAGGAGGACGCCGCCGCCGACCAGCAGCACCCCGAGCCCTTCCGCGGGGGTCGGCTGGACGCCCAGCAGCAGCACCCCGACGAGCAGGACCATGACCGGCGCCGTGCCGCGGGCGAGCGGATAGACCAGGCTCAGCTCGGCCCGCCGGTAGGCCGACGCCAGCAGCACGAAGTAGACCAGCTCGAACGTCCAGGTCGCGAGCAGGTAGGGCACGACCGCCGCCTGCACGCTCCACGTGACCACCATGAGAGGCGCGAAGACCACGCACCCGCAGCAGATCATCAGCGCGGTGCTCGTCTCCGTGTCGTCGGCCTTGCGCAGCAGCAGGTTCCACGAGGCGTGCAGGAAGGCCGCCAGCAGCGCCAGGACGAGCGCCAGCGGGGGCATCAGGCGTGCTGGGGCGGCGGGCTCACCGCCGCGCTACCACCTCCGGGTTGACCGGGCTGGGCAGCGGCAGGCCGCGCAGGCCCGCCAGCAGGTTGGCCGCGGCCAGCTCCGCCATGCGCGCCCGCGCGACGTACGAGGCGGAGGCGATGTGGGGCACGACCAGGCAGTTGGGCAGCGTCAGCAACGGGTCGCTGGCGCGCATCGGCTCGGGATCGGTGACATCGAGGGCCGCGCCGCCGATGACGCCATCGCGCAACGCCTCGTACAGCGCCGCCTGGTCGACCACCGGGCCGCGACTAGTATTGATCACGATGGCCGACCGCTTCATGCGGCGGAACGCGTCGCGGCCCATCAGCCCACGCGTTTCCGGCGTGAGGTTGACGTGCAGGCTGATGAAGTCGCTCGCCGCCAGCAGCTCGTCGAGCGGGACCGCGCGGGCGTGCAGCGCCGCCTCGTCCGCGGGCGAGGCGCCCACCGCATCGTGGTACAGGACGGTCATGTCGAAGCCGCTCGCGCGCCGCGCCATCTCCCGCCCGATCCGCCCGAAGCCGATGATGCCGAGGGTCGCGTGGTGGACGTCCGGGCCGCGCAGCAGGAGCGGCCCCCATGTGCGCCAGGCGTCGGCGCGCACGTAGTCGTAGCCCTCCGCCAGGCGACGGGCCGCGGCCATGAGCAGGGCGAAGGCCAGGTCGGCCGTCGTCTCGGTGAGCACGCCGGCCGTATTGCCGACGGCCACCCCACGGCGCGTGCAGGCCGGCACATCGACGTTATCGAAGCCGACCGCATAGTTGCTGACCACGCGCAGGCCGGGCCCGGCGGCATCGAGCAGCTCCTCGTCGACGCGATCGGTCAGCAGCAGCAGCAGGCCGTCCCGGCCGGCCGCGCGCCGCAGCAGCTCGTCCCGCGGGGGCGGAAGCTCGTCCGGCCAGAGGTCCATGTCGGCCGCATCGGCCACGGCCCGCAGGCCCTCCTCCGGGATCCGCCGGCTGACGAACACGCGCGGGCGGTCGGCCATCGGCGGGTGTCCCCCGTCTACGCGGCGTCGACGAGCGGCTTGACTTCCCCGATCAGCCGCTCAAGGGTCTCGATGTCGTACGGGGCGGGCACCTCGACGATGACCGTCTCGAAGCCGGCGGCGGCCATCTCGCGGAGCGACTCGGCGATGGCCTCCGGTGGGCCGAAGAGTGGCCGCGACGGCTCCAGCGAATCGGCCAGCGGTGTGCGGTTGTGCTCCATGGCGGCGGCCCATACGGCCTCCGCCTCCGCGCGCGAGTCGCGGATGACCATCCACAGGTTGCCCGTCCGCTCGATCTCGCGCTCGTCGCGACCGACGGCCGCGCAGTGCTCGCGCAGGATGCCGTCCAGCTCACGCAGCTCGGCCGGCGTGCCCTGGGCGTTCCACATGTCACCGTACCGGGCGATGGTGCGCAGCGTCTTCTTGCGCCCCGTGCCGCCGATCATGATGGGCAGGCGCGCCTGGACGGGGACGGGGGCATGGCGC
>JBIOID010000136.1:0-5593 GCA_044449585.1 Candidatus Limnocylindrales bacterium | reverse complement strand
GGCCATGGCCAGCTGGTACACACCGGCCGCATCGTCGACACAGATGACGACCAGGTCGCCCGGTTGCGCCTCGTCGAGCGCGGCCCGGGACGCGTCCAACTCATCGAGCACGGCCCGCGCGCTGCTCCCGCGCGCGCCGCCCTTGTGGGCCGCCGCGATGCCCTCGAGGACGTGCTCCGCGCTCTCGCCCGCCTTGCGGCCCCGCAGGTTGGCGTCCTCGCGCACATAGATGCTGTCGAAGGCGGTCGCTGCCTGGGCACCGTACTCCCGCTGGTCCGCGTCGCGTCGGTCGCCCGGCACGCCGATGACGCCGATGGCGCGGCCCGTGCGCACGGTCTCCTCCGCCCTGGTCCCGGCCGCGGCCCGTGCACCGGATCGCCCCGCGCGTCGCCCGGCAGGGGCGATCGTATCGTCGGCCATGGTCAGGTTCACGAACTCGGCCAGGCGGCGCATGCCATCGACGTTGTGGCAGTAGTCGATGATGACCTTGTGCCCATTGACCTCCAGCAGGTTGAGGCGACCGGGGGCCTGGAAGAAGGACGTCGAGAACGTCCGCAGCCCCTGGCGGATGTCGTGGAGGTGGGCGCCGGCGGCCCACGCTGCTGCGGCGGCGGCCAGCGCATTGGCCACGTTCATGCGGGCGCGGCCCTGGAAGGTGGCCGGGATGAGGTGCGTGTAGAGGATCGGCATCGTGCGCGGGCCGTGGCGCAGGGCGATGAGTTCGCCCTCGTCGGTATCCTGCAGGACCATCGCCGCACCGCCACGGCCGCAGTGCCCGTCGACGCGGTCGAAGCCACCCTCACCTGACCGCATGGCCATCGAGAAGTAGACGATCGAGCCGCGGCACTCGCCCGCCATGCGCGCCACGAGCGGGTCGTCAGCATTCAGGACTGCGGTCCCCGAGCGGGGCACCGCCTCCACCACGACACCTTTGACGGCCGCCAGCTGGCGCAGTGTGGTGATGCCGGCCAGGCCCAGGTGATCCTCGGTCACGTTGGTCACCACCGCCACGTCGTTGCGGTCGTAGCCCAGGCCCTCGCGCAGGATGCCGCCGCGGGCGACCTCGAAGACGGCCGTGTCGACGGACGGGTTCTGGAGCACCATCTGGGCCGAGCGCGGGCCCGACATGTCGCCCTTCCTGATCAGGCGCCCGTCGATGACGATGCCGTCGGTGGTGGTCATGCCCACCCGTCGGCCCATCAGCTTCAGGACGTGGCTGATCATGCGCACGGTCGTGGTCTTGCCGTTGGTCCCGGTCACGGCCACGATCGGGATGCGGGCGCCGCTGCCGGGCGGGAACAGCAGGTCCAGGACGGGACGCGCCACATACTGCGGCTCGCCCACGGTCGGGTGCGTGTGCATCCGGAAGCCCGGGGCGGCGTTCACCTCGACGATCGCGCCGCCCTGCTCGCGGACCGGCACGGCGATGTCAGGCACGATGAAATCGATGCCGGCCACGTCGAGGCCGATCACCCGGGCGGCGGTCTCGGCGATCTCGACGTTCTCCGGGTGCGCCTCGAGCGTGCGGTCGATCGACGTGCCGCCCGGGGACCTTTTGCCGGTCAGGGCCAGCGTGAGCCCGGTACCGGCGGGCGGCACGTCGTCGAGGCCGTAGCCCTGCGCACGCACGAGTTCCTCCGCCGCGTCGTCGACCGTGATCTTGGTGAGCACCTTCTCGTGGCCGATACCGCGCCGGGGATCGGCGTTCTCCCGGTCCACCAGCTCACGCACGGTGTGCTCGCCGTCACCGGTGACGCTGGCCGGCACGCGCTCCGCGATGGCCGCGATGCGCCCGCCGATGACCAGGCAGCGGTAGTCGTTGCCGTGCACGTAGGTCTCCACGACCACTTCGCCGCCGCGCGACTCGGCACGCGCGCGCGGGTAGGCGCGCCGTACCGCCGCCTCATCACGCAGGTCGAGATTCACCCCACGGCCATGGTTCCCGTCGAGCGGCTTCACGACGCACGGGAACCCGACCGCCCGGGCCCCGGCGACCGCGCCCTCCTCGTCGTCGACCACCTCCGAGCGCGGCACGGGCAGGCCGGCCGCGTTGAGCAGCGTGTTGGTGAGCCCCTTGTCCGACGCGATGTCGACCGCGATGGCTGCCGTCCGCGATGTCATGGTCGCCCGGATGCGCTGCTGGTGGACCCCCTGGCCGAGCTGGATGAGGCTGTGCTGGTCGAGCCGGATCCACGGGATGTCACGCTGGGCGGCCTCGTCGATGAGGGCCTGCGTGGAGGGGCCGAAGGCCTGTCGTTCGGCCAGGCGGATGAGCCGCTCGAGCGCCGCCGGGTAGTCCAGCGCGGCATCCTGATCCAACGGCGCCACGAGGTGGTTGACCAGGGCCACCGCGAGCCGGCCCGCTTCCAGGCCGACCCGCTCTTCGACGTACTGGTAGATCACGTTGTACTGCCCGTGCGTGCCGGTGGAGCGCGTCTTGCCGTGGCGCGCCTCGGTCCCCGCCAGCGTCTGCAGCTCGAGCGCGACGTGCTCGGCGATGTGGCCCATCCACGTTCCGTCGCGCAGCCGCGACACGAAGCCACCCCGCCGGCCGAGCGAACAGGCATGCTCCTCGAGCGTCGGGATGGCGGCCAGCAGCCGGTCCGTGAAGCCGGGGATGCGGTCGGACGGGAAGGCCTCCAGGCCGCCCAGGTCGACCAGCATGCGGATGACCGGCTCGCGCGCCCAGTAGTTGGCGCCGCGCAGCACGCGCATCTCGACGATGTGCAGGTCGGGGCGTGGACCCTCGGCCGCCTCCGGTGCCGCGGGGGCTGGGCCTGCCGATTCGGTCACCGGTGCTCCCGGAGCGCTAGCTGGAGGCCACCGATTCGCCGCCCTCCAGCGCCCGCAGTCGCGGCATGGCCAGGCGCTCGCGGCGGCGCAGGTCGAAGCGGTACCCGCTGGGCAGCGAATGGAGCACGACGTTGCTGATCATGATGGGGCGGTGGGCTGCCACCTCCCAGGCGTCGGTGTCGGAGCGGCCACCGTCGACGATCGTCACACTGCGTCGCCCGATGACCTCCAAGACGTGGTCCGGTCCGACCACGCCGGCCGTGTCCTCGTCGATGCCGATGCCCAGCAGGGCCGGGTTCTGGGCCACGATGGAGAGCAGGCGCCCCAGGCGGTTCCGCTGCTGGAAATGCTGGTCGATGATGACGTCGGGCAGGACGCCCAGGCCGGCCGCCAGCTGGGCCATGCGCAGGCGGGGCGACGCGCCACTGGCGCCGAAGGCGACCATGTGCGTGCTCATGGCCGACGCGCCCGCGCTCGTGCCGGCGATCACGGCGCCTTCCGCGTGACGTTCCTGGATGGCCAGGGCGAGGCGGGTGCCGCCGATGGTCGAGCTGAGGCGCAGCTGGTTGCCGCCGGTCAGGAAGATCCCGGTCGCGTCGCGCAGGACGTGCGGCGCCGAGTCGTCGTTGGCCTCCGCCCGGCTGACTGCGTGGATCGTGCGCACGGCCTCGCAGCCGAGCTCGCCGAACACGCGCCGGTAGAGCTCACCCGCCGCCGGGCCGAGTGACGAGGCGGTGCTGATGACGGTCACGCGGGCGGCCGGGCCGCCGGCCAGCGCGACGAACCGGCTCAGGATGATCCGCTCGCGGACCTTGTCCTCGGCACCCCCGATGACCATGACGTGTCCGATCGGCATCCCGGGGAGTATACGGGGCGCCGGCGGACGACCGACTGCTACCATCTGTCCAGGACCGCCATGACCACCGCCGCTAGCCCCATGCCCGCCTTCGACGCCGCGACCGTCACCGGCCGGCCGCCGCGTCCGGGCGCGCGCCGGCGGCTCCTGCGGCGTGCGGCGTGGGCGCAGTGGCGACGACTCCACGAGCCGCGGCGATTGCTGGCCATCGGGCTGCTCGGCCTGGCCGGCGCGCTGGCGGTGATCTGGCTGGTCTCGCGCGGCAACCTGGTGGGAGCCGACGCTCGCGCGTACTGGGTGGGCGTGCGGGCGTGGCTGGACGGCGGCGACCCCTACCATCCGACCGGCCCGTACCTGCCCTACGTGTACGCCCCGTGGCTGCTGCCGCTCTTCGTGCCCTGGGCGCTGCTGCCGTGGGGCGTCGCCTGGTTCGTCTGGAGCGGCATGAACGTGCTGCTGTTCCTGTGGACCGCCGAGTGGGCCTACCGACGCCACCCGCTGGCGACGGCGGCCGTGGTGTGGGTCCTGCTGCTGCCGCTCATCGCGACACTCGATACGGGCAACGTCACGCTGCTGCTGGCGCTGGCCGTGTGGGCCGCCCAGTTCGTGGGGCCGCGCCTCAGCGCCGCGCTGTGGATCATCGCGGCCTCCATGAAATGGTTCCCGGTGCTGCTGTTCGTGCTGCTCCCGCCGCGCGCCCGCCTGTGGGGCCTCGTGGCCGCGGCCGTGGCCGTGCTGCTGACCCTGGCCACGTGGCCGCAGACCCTCGTCCAGCTCGACCTGGCCATCAACTTCCCGCGGCCGCTGCGGCTCGACTATCTGCTGCTCCTGTGGGCCGCCGTGCCCTGGTTCTGGCGCCATGCCGACCCGCTCTGGTGGCTTGACCGGCACCAGCTGCCCGGCCTGCTCCGCACGGCCCGGAGGCGCGTCGAGGCGGTGGTGGGTGGCTGGCGGCGGGATCCTGAGCACGCGTCGGCCGCCGCCCGACGCGAGGCGGGGTCACGCCTGCGGGCGTTCTTCGGCCTGAGCTGAGGGCGCAGCCTCCGTCGCGCACCCCCTGTTGGCGCTTGGGGCTCCAGGGGAGCATCGGGGCATCCCGTGCTCGCTGCACGGTCGCTGGGAACGCGGCCGGGTCGGCTAAGCGAACCGGGCAGCCCCACGTTGTAGCTCTGGCCGGCATGGAGCGGCCACTGCAGGCTGGTCTCGAGCACGGATCGGGCTCGATCAGGCCGCACTCGACGAGCGACTCCCCGGCTCCGTGCGTGACGGGCACCGCGACCGCCCAGACGATGCGGGCCACGCTTGCAGCGCTCATGCAGCGAGCATGCCGGTCCCGTCGGGGCCGAGACAGAGGGGACCAACTCGCATGCGCCGTGTGAGCTGGTCGTTCCAGCGAGGCGATCGTCGGTCGGATCAGTAGAGTTGCGCGATGCTGATGGAGGCCAGGATGGCCTGGACTCCGGCCGTGGTCGCCGCCGTCTCGCCGGATGTCTGTGGGGCGTCGATCACGAGCCTCGGGCACCGCGCCTGGCGACTCGATATCGGCGTGGCGGTTCGGTGTCCGCGGCCACGCGGGGCATCACCGCAGCCGAGCGTCCGAGCCGCAGCAGATGTCGATCGGTCGCCGTTGGCGCAACCAACTGGAAGAGCGACCGGTCGAGCGAGTAGAGGCCCGTCGCGGCGATCGTCAGATCGCCCAGGTCGAAGGTGAAGACGGGGTTCTCCCGGTTGCCGGCGTAGACCGTGGCGCGGCCGGCGGCGGCCTCCAGGAGCGCCAGGTTGGCCTCGCCACCGAAGTGTCGGTGGAGCCGCCCGAGCACCTCCTCCGCGCCCGTCCCGGGCCACTCGTCCTCCAGCCAGCGCGCGCCGACCTCCGAATCCGCGCGGCCCTCGATGCGGCCCTGCGCTCGGTACACCTCACGGGCCGGACGGTAGTCGCACAGG
>JBIOID010000135.1:0-5631 GCA_044449585.1 Candidatus Limnocylindrales bacterium | reverse complement strand
GCGCTGCGCCGTGGTACTCGACCAGCCCGTACTGCCGGCCGGTCCGCACGGCCAGTTCGTCCATCACGTCCTGCACGATCCCGGGCACCGCCAGGTGGAACGGGTTGGAGGCCTCGCGCGCCTGGAAGAAGACGTCAGGGTTCTGCGCGGTGCCACGGACGACCGGGGCGTCGGGCGTCATGCCCCGGCCGCGGAAGGCACGGATGTCCTCGTCGCGGATCAGCGCCCGCATGTCCTCATCCTCCAGCAGCGCGATCTTGTCGATCTCGTGCGAGGTGCGGAAACCGTCGAAGAAGTGCAGGAAGGGGACCCGGCTGCGCAGCGTCGCCGCGTGCGCCACCAGCGCGAAGTCGTGCGCCTCCTGGACGGAGCCGGCGGCGAGCATCGCCCAGCCCGTCGTGCGCGCGTGCATCACGTCGCTGTGATCGCCGAAGATCGAGAGGGCGTGGGTGGCCACCGTGCGCGCCGCCACGTGGATCACGGTGGGCGTCAGCTCGCCCGCGATCTTGAACATGTTGGGGACCATCAGCAGCAGGCCCTGCGAAGCCGTGAAGGTCGTCCCGAGCGCACCCTTCTGCAGCGCCCCGTGGAGGGCGCCGGCGGCGCCCGCCTCCGACTGCATCTCGACCACGTCGGGGACCTTGCCCCACAGGTTGGGCCGGTCGGCCGCCGCCCAATCGTCGCAGTGCTCCGCCATGGGCGACGCCGGGGTGATCGGGTAGATCGAGATCACCTCGCTGAGCGCGTAGGCGACCCGGGCGGCCGCCTCGTTGCCATCCAGGCATTCGTACCGTTGATCCAGTCTGCGCATGACGTCTTGCATGCCATGAGCATGGCTGGCGCGCGGGCCTCTCCCGAAGGGCCGGAAGGCCCGAATCGGACGGGCCGGGCGGTCAGGCTTCGATCCGGGCGGCGGGGTCCGGGCGGCGATGGGTGGGCGACCGCAGCGGCTCACTGCCGCCGAACCACGACGCGGATGACACCGCCCAATAGGCGGCCATCGCCTCGAGGCGCGGGGCGTAGCTGGCGCGCGTGGCGGAGAACGCCTGCCAGGCCTCATCCAGCGGGGCCAGCCGGTAGCCTGCGTCGACCAGTCGCGCGCACACCGCGTCGAACGCCGGACGATCGAGCCCGATCGAGTCGCCGGCACGGAAGCCGAGGTTGCTGATGTCCTCGACGAGGTGGGAGCCCAGGCTTATGACCAGCTCCGCCTGGCCCCACGGCACGTCCAGGATCGTGGTCAGGACAAGGCTGGCGGCGTCGAGCACGGTGCCCAGGGCACTGATCCAGGACAGGTTGTCGTGGCTCGAGCGGAAGAAGCCGAGGAGCGGATAGGCGACGTGGGAGTCGAGCACCTCCGCCGTCCAGCGTTCCCACTCGCCGAAGAAGTCGGGCAGACGTCCGACGAGGTCCATCCGGGCGACCGACTCCAGGAGCACCACCGCGGAGGGCGGTACCCCGGCCTTGGCCTGGAGCAGGACGACCGAGAGCTCGCGTCGCTGGTATGAGCCGTAGAGCGAGAAGAGGAAGGTGATGACGAGGGCCACGACGCCCAGGCCGCTCGCGGCCGCGGCGACGACCACGACCCTCGCCGCAGCGCCGACGGCCACGATATCGCCGAACCCGAGCGTCAGGATGGAGCTGGCCGCGAAGTACAGGGCCGCTCCGAGGTCGGGCGGGGCGGGCTGGAGTTCGTCGCGCAGGCCGAACAGGATGAGGCCGTACCCCAGGATCAGGCCGGCCAGCCAGGCCACCAGCAGCACGATGATCGACGCCGGCGCGAACAGGCCGAGCACCTTGTCACGGGTCGCCCCTACCTCGGCACCGCGGCGGGGCCGCACGACGCGCCACGCCCCCCGGACAAGGTACCGCCCAAGCCGGAACCAGCCGGGCGTCGGGCGCGGTACCACGATCGTCTCGAAGGCATCCCAGAACACGAGCGCGACCAGGAGCAGGCCGAGCGCGATCTCGAAAGCTTCCATGGCACGACAGCATGCCGCATGCCGCCGGGGGTCGTCAGCGCCCGGCGATCATCCGCGGGGGCTCGTCCCCGGCCGCAAGCCCCCCAAGGCCCTCACTTGCGCCCGCCCTCGCGCATCGAGGGGAACGGCTTGGTCAGGGGCGGCAGGTTCTCGTCCGCCTTGCGGGCCGGGCGGGCGTCCTGTGGTGTCCGCGCGCGCAGCGCACCCGACGTGGCGACCGCCGAGAAGACCGAATGGCCTTCCACGTCCACGTCCTCGGCGGCCCCATCCGCCGTCCCTTCGGGGGGGTTCTCGTCCTTGAGCTGGGCATCCATCGTGCGTCTCCTTTGCCGAGTCACGGTCTGCGCGGTTGCCCGCATCCTGGACCGCTCCGGCCGATGTGTTCCAGCGATAGTGCGACCGTCCGCCTGTCGCGGGGCCGCCAGGCGGACGCGGCTGGGAGTCGGGGGCCCCATCGGTCGCGATCTCGGAGTTGCGCGTGCAGTCCCCGGCTTCCCACGACAACAGCCAGCCGACGGGGACGGTGACCCTCGTGTTCACGGATATCGAGGGGTCGACGCGGCTGCTCCAGACGTTGGGTGACCGCTACCCGGAGGTGTTGGCTGACCATCACCGGCTGATTCGCCAGGCGTTCGCACGGCACGGCGCGGTCGAGCGCGGATCGGCCGGCGACGGGCTGTACTTCATCTTCCCCGCCGCGCGTGATGGCGTCCTGGCCGCCATCGAGGCCCAACTCGCCATCGCCGACCATGCCTGGCCCGACGGCGTCGCGCTGCGCGACCGGATGGGTCTTCACACGGGCGAGCCGCGGGCTGCGACGGAAGGCCTGGTCGGACTGGATGTGCACCGGGCGGCCCGCATCTGCGCGGCCGGCCACGGCGGCCAGATCCTCATCTCGCAGACGACCCACGACCTGATCGCCGAGGAGTTGCGGCCGCCGCTCGGCGTGATCGACCTGGGATCCCAGCAGTTGCGGTCCCTCGACACGCCGCTCCGGCTCTTCCAGGTGACCGGCCCCGGGTTGGCCACCGACTTCCCGGCACCGCGCACGACCGACGCCCGGCGGAACAACCTGAAGCTCGAGGTCACCAGCTTCATCGGGCGCGAGCGCGAGATCGAGCAGGCCACCCGCATGCTGGAGACGTCATCGCTGCTGACCCTGACCGGCCCCGGCGGGGTGGGCAAGACGCGCCTCGGGCTGCGGCTTGCCCGGGCGCTCCTCGACCAGTTCGAGGACGGGGCCTGGATCGTCGAATGTGGTCCGTTGACCGATCCGGGCTTCGTGCTGCCGTCGGTCATCGATGCCATCGGGCTGAGCGAACCGGCCGGCCGGTCGCTCCTTGACGCGATCGTCGACCAGCTGAGGGGCAAGCGGCTGCTGCTGGTGCTGGACGACTGCGATCCGGTGCTCACGGGCTGCGCCGACCTGGCGGAAGCGCTCGTGCGCTCCTGCTCGTCGGTGCGCATCGTGGTGACCAGCCGGGAGGCGCTGGGCGTGCCCGGCGAGGCCATCATGCCCGTCGCGTCGCTGGCCACCCCGGAGGCCGGCCCGAAGGTCTCCGCGCGCGATCTGGCTGAGGTCGCCGCGTGCCGCTTGTTCGTGGAGCGGGCCAGAGCGGTCCAGCCCTCGTTCGAGCTGACCCAGCAGAATGCGCCGTCGGTAGCCCAGCTCTGCCGACGCCTCGACGGCATCCCGCTGGCCATCGAGCTGGCGGCGGCCCGCGTCCGGGCGCTCCCGGTCGAGCAGATCGCAGCCCGCCTCGACGACCGGTTCCGGCTGCTGACCGGCGGCAGCCGGACCTCGGTCGCACGCCATCAGACGCTGCAGGCCACGATCGACTGGAGCTACGACTTCCTGACCGAGCCGGAGCGGGCGGTCCTGCGGCGCC
Source organism: Candidatus Limnocylindrales bacterium (assembly GCA_044449585.1). Lineage (GTDB taxonomy): Bacteria > Chloroflexota > Limnocylindria > Limnocylindrales > CSP1-4 > DASPUH01. The sequence goes on along the minus strand of JBIOID010000135.1, from coordinate 1,760 downwards.
TGTCGGTCTTCGCCGGCGGCGCGTCCCTGGAGGGCGCGGAGGCCGTGTGCGCGGGCGACCTGGTCGATCCGATGGACGTCCTCGATGTCCTCGGCCGCCTGGTGGAGAAGTCGCTGGTGTTCACCGATCCGACACTGGACGAGGCCCGCTTCCGGCTGCTCGAGACCGTCCGCGAGTACGCCCGGGGTCGGCTCGTCGAGGCACGCGAGGGCGAGGCGACGCTGCGCCGGCACCGTGACTGGTATCTCGCCCTGGTGGACGAGGCCGCGCCCGCCTTCTTCCGCGGCCCCGAGCCGGCCGAGTGGCTGCGCCGCCTGGACCGCGAGCACGACGACATCCGGGCTGCCCTCGAGTGGTGCCTGGACCAGCCAGGCGAGGGCCACGCGGGCCTGCGCATCGCGGCCGGGCTGTGGCGGTACTGGGAGATCAGGGGCTACCTCACGGAGGGCCGGGGCTGGCTGGCGCGCATGATCGAGGCCGTGGGCGGCGACGACTCAGTGCTGCGGGCCAACGCCCTGACCGGTGCCGGCAACCTGGCCTTCATGCAGGGCGACTTCCGCGCCGCGTATGACTTCCATGAGGGAAGCCTGGCCCTCCACCGCCAGCTCGGCGACCCGCAGAGCGTGGCCTACGCGGCCAACAACCTGGCCAACACGGCCCTGCAGCTGGGTGACCATGCGCGTGCGCGCGCGCTGTACGAGGAGACCGTCGCGTTGACGCTCGAGCTCGGCGACATCCGCGGGGCGGCCTTCGGGTCGATCAACCTGGCCGACGTCACGACGCGCCAGGGCGATCTTGAGACCGCGCGGGCGATGCACGAGGAGATCCTGGCCTCCATCCGGGAGCTCGGCGATCGGTGGATGGAAGCCTTCGCGCTCGACACCTTCGCCCGGACGACGAGCCGGGCGGGTGACCGGGCGGCGGCCCGCTCGCTGCACATCGAGGCGCTGGCCATCCTCGAGGAGATGGGCGACCGGCGCGGCGTCGCGCGGATCCTGACTCACCTGGCCGAGCTGGCCCTCGCCGACGGCGATACCGAGCGGGCGCGCGGGCTGTTCCGCGAGAGCCTGGCCATCCGCCAGGCGCTCGGCGACATGCCCGGCCTGGCCAGTGCCATGGAGAACCTGGCGGGCGCGGTCGCCAGCGACGATACCGAGGCCGCCGCGCGGATCTACGGTGCCGCGGAGTCGCTGCGCGAGGCGATCAGGGCGATGGTCCCGCCCCAGGCTGCGGCCGCCCACGACCAGAACCTGGCCGACCTGGAGACGCGACTGGGCCCCGACCGCTTCGAGGCCGCGCGGCGCGAAGGACGATCGATGACGCCCAATGAGGCGCTGGCTACGCTCCCTCTTTGACCTCGGTGATCTCGTCGGCCAGCAGGCCGTGAGCCTCGCGATGGACGGCGATGGCTTCCTCGGCGCTGGGCGCCTCGACCAGGCAGAAGACCTTGCCGGTCGCCTCGTCGTACCAGTAGCGGACGTAGTTCACGCCGTGCTTCCCCTGGTGGGCAATGTCGGCGGCATGGGCCTGGGCCACGGCCTCCTTGGTCAGGCCGGGGACCTTGTGGTGGGTGTCGAGATAGAGGGGCATGGGCGGTTCTCCTCGGGTGCGCTATAGGCGGGGCCATCGAACGGTGGTGTGACAGGATTGTCTATCAAACAGGTGACACGCCGGAGGCACTCCATGACCCTGCGCGAGATCCAGGCGCCGATCAAGGCGCGCTACCAGGCGGAGCCCGATGCGGCCCGGATCACCCTGCG
>JBIOID010000134.1:0-5670 GCA_044449585.1 Candidatus Limnocylindrales bacterium | reverse complement strand
ATGCGCTGGCCGTCCAGCTCGGTGATGATGTCGCCGTCCTTGAGGCCGGCCGTGTCGGCCGGGCCGCCGGCCACGATGGCGCCGCCGGTGCCGCTGGTCCCTGAGCCCGAGCCCGTGTCGCCCGTCGTGGAGAGCCAGGCGCCGTAGTCGATGGGCAGCTTCTGAGCCTGTGCCAGCTGCGTCGTGACCGGCTGGTAGACGACACCCATGTAGGGGCGGGCCAGCGGTTGACCGGCGACGGCCTGCTGCATGATCGGTTTCGCGATGTCGATGGGGATGGCGAAACCGATGCCCTGGGCCTGTCCGGCGACGGCGGAGTTGATGCCGATGACCTGGCCGGCCGAGTCGACCAGCGCGCCGCCCGAATTGCCGGGGTTGATGGCCGCATCGGTCTGGATGAGGTGGTGGATCGTCAGCGGCTGGCCGTTGGTGCAGTCATCGCTGACCTGGATGTCGCGCCCGCTGCCGCTCACGACGCCCGCCGTCACGCTGTTGGTGTAGTCGCCCAGCGGACTCCCGATGGCCACCGCCAGCTGGCCCGGCTGAAGGTTGGACGATTCGCCGAGCGGGGCGGTGGGGAAGCCTGAACCGCTGATCTTGACGATGGCCAGGTCGGTCAGCGTGTCGGTGCCGTACACGGTGCCCGGGAAGGAGCGGCCGTCGAGCAGCGTGACGTTGAGGCCGGTCGCGCCGCACACCACGTGGCGGTTGGTGATGATCCAGCCATCGGCGTTGTAGAGGATGCCCGAGCCGACACCGGTCACGGTCTGCCCATTGAGCACGCCACTGGTGGAGCCCTGGCTGCTGGTGATCGTGACCACGGCGTCGTCGACGGCCGCGGCGGCCCTGGTGATGGCCGACTCTTCGCTCACGTTGACCGTGACCTGGCTGCCCGTCGTGGGCGCAGCGGCCGGGATGGCCGCGGCCGGGGTGGTGCCGCGCACGAGGAGGTAGGTGCCGCCGGAGGCGAGGATGGCGGCCACGAAGGCGGCCGCGAAGAGGCCGACCCACGAGCCCGCGGCGCGGCGTCGCGGCGCGGCCGGCACCGGCGCGGCCGCCACCGGCGCGGCCGCCACCGGCATGGTGGTCAGCGGCGCTACGAGCGCTGGCTCGAGCCAGTGGCTGGGCGTGCTCGGCGCCGACGGGGGGAGGACGTCCTGGGTCCAGACCGGGCGGGCCTCGGTCGGGGGGGTGAAGGCGGCCGGATCGCCGGGCTGCCCCGGCTGTTGGGCGTCGGTCATGCTGCAGTGACTCCTCGGTGCCGCCCCGTCGCGCGTCTCGCGCAGGGTGTGATCGTCGGCGAGGCGGGAGAGACTCGCCGACGCCCTGTCAGTGTGCCGTGCGCGGATTCAGGCGCGACCATCAGCTCGGTGAAGATTGCGCCACCTCGCGGGGCAGCGCGACGACGACGGAGGTGCCTTCCCCGAGTCGGCTCTCGATCGTCACCCGGCCGCCGTGCATGTCGACGATGGAATGGACGATGGACAGCCCGAGGCCCGAGCCACCGGCGCGTTCCTGGTTGACCTGCGTGCCGCGGTAGAACCGATCGAAGACGTGGGGCAGCTCGTCGGGCGCGATACCCACGCCCGTGTCGCTCACCCTGATGCTCGCGCCGTCGGCGGTGGGCGCGAGCGTCACCGTGATCGAGCCGCCCCGCGGCGTGAACTTGACGCTGTTGCCGATGAGGTTGCTGAGCACCTGGCCGATACGCTGTGGGTCGTGGCGCTGGCGGAGCGGTTCGCCGGGCAGCTCCACTCGGAGGTCGACGCCCTTGCGCCGGGCGGCCGGTTCGGCCTGCTGGACGGCCGCCTCGACGGCCGCTCGCAGATCGTCGGGCCGGAGATCCAGGGCGACCAGGCCCGAGTCGAGCTTGGAGAGCTCCAGGAGGTTGGCGGCCAGCCAGTCCAGGCGCTCGATCTGCTGGCCGCTCGCCTCGAGGAATTCGTGCCGCGCACTGGGGTCTTCGGCGGCGCCCTCCTGGAGCAGCTCGTTGAATGTGCGCAGCGCGGCGATGGGCGTGCGCAGTTCATGGCTCACGTCGGCCAGGAAGTCGCGGCTGCGGTCCCGGTCACGACGGATCAGCTCGATCGACTCGGCCAGCCGGTCGGCCATGCGATTGAAGGTGGTGGCAAGGTCGGTGATCTCGGGTGAGCCGCTGCCGGCCTCGACGGCCACGCGCGCCCCCAGGTCCCCTTCACCCAGCGCGCGCGAGGCGCGGGTGAGGCGTCGGATGGGTGCCGTCAGCCGGCTGGCCAGCAGGATGGAGGCCAGCACGGCGACGACCAGGGCGACCGCGGCCGCCGCCAGGAGCACCCCGAAGACGCTGCGCAGCGTCTCCGCCCGGAAGTCGTACGGGTTCGACAAACGCAGCGTGACGAGGCGCGCGGGGACCGTGCCGGGGAACTGCGACCACCACGGGTCGGCCACCGTGAAGGTGTAGGTCTGGCTGATCGTGTCCAGCTCCTGGCCGGGCGTCGGCTGGTCGGGTGCGTAGGCGACGGTCGTCTCGTAGAGCACCTGGTCGGGGTGCGCTGCGTCGGTCGAGATGGAGAGGTCCAGGTTGGCCTGGGCGACGAGGTCGGTGATGTTGCTGATGAGGCTGCGCGGGTTGCTGGCCACGCCGAGCGTCGACGTGACCGTGGGCGAGATGGTCAGCGGGGCGGTGGCCTGCACGATGGGCTGGGGGGCGCCCGAGTCGAGGCCCAGGTCGGCGTTCAGCTGGAACTCGAGCAGGGCCTGCACGACCTGGGCCCGGATGTCGAGGTTCTTCCGTTCCTGCTGCAGGAAGTAACCGTCGAGCAGGTTGGGCAATGCGACCACGACCAGGGCCAGGGCGAAGATGACCACGCCGGTGAAGGCGAAGACCAGCCTGGCGCGCAGGCTGCGGCGCACGCGCCAGGGCCCGGTGAGCACCTTCAGGACGCGGACCCCGGCCGCTCAGCGCTCGGCGAAGGCGTAGCCGGCGCCGCGCACGGTGAGGATGAAGGTGGGTGCCCCGGGGTCGTCTTCCAGCTTCTCGCGCAGGTGGCTGACGTGGACGTTGATGGTCTTCTCGTCCTGGTCCAGCGCGTCATAGTCGCGGATCAGCTCGAGCAGCTCCGAGCGGCTATAGACGCGCCCCGGCCGCGAAGCGAGGTGGCGCAGGATGTCGAATTCGGTGGCCGTCAGGTTGATCCGGCGCTGGCCCCGCTGGACCCGCCGGCGCTCCAGGTCGATGACCAGGTCGCGGTGGCGGATGACCCGTCCGCCCTGGGCGTCGGCGAGGTCCCCGTAGGCGCGCCGCAGGAGCGCTTTGATACGGCTCATCAGCTCCCGCAGGCCGAACGGCTTGGCCAGGTAGTCGTCCGCTCCCAGCTCCAGGCCGATGACCTTGTCGACCTCGTCGTCGCGAGCGGTCAGGAACAGCACGGGCGCCTTGGAACCATGCGCCCGCAGGCGGCGCAGGACCTCGAAACCGTCGATGCCCGGCAGGCGGACGTCGAGGATGATCAGGTCGGGGGCCATCGTCAGCGCGTTCTCGAGGCCTTCCTCGCCGCTCGGGGCGACGGTCACCTCGTAACCTTCCTGTTGCAACGCGTATTGGACGCCGCGCGCGACGGCGTACTCGTCTTCGACGATCAGGATGGTGGCGGACATCGTGCAAGAGGATGGCACATCGGGGCGCTCTGGTACCATTCGCCCGTTCCGACCGCCAGCGAAGCGCGCGCCGTCCGGCCGCAGCGCGACCCAAGAGGACCGCCCACGTGAGCACCCGCCCAGAGATCACCGCGCAGCACCGCGAGATCACCGGCAAGGCTGTCGCCCGGTTGCGCCGCGCGGGCCAGGTGCCGGCCGTCCTGTATGGCCACGGCGAGGCGTCGCAGTCGCTGCAGATCGAGGCGCGGGCGCTGGACGACCTGCGGCGCCGCACCGGCCGCAACGCCCTGCTCGACCTGTACGTGGACGGTGGCCAGGCGCAGCCGGTGATGATCACCGCGCTGCAGGAGCATCCCGTCACGCGCCGGCCGCTGCATGTCGACTTCTTCATGGTCAGCATGACCGAGGAGCTGACCATCGAGGTCCCGGTCGCCTACGTGGGCGAGTCGGTCGCCGTCGAGAAGCTGGGCGGCACGCTCCTGCACCTGCTGGACACGGTGCGGGTGCGCACGCTGCCGGCCGATGTGCCGGCCGTGCTCGAGGTCGATGTCAGCCCGCTCGACACGTTCGAGGTCATGCTGCACGTGAGCGACCTGCGGGTGCCGGAACGGGTGACCATCCTGACCGACGGCCACGAGCCGCTGGCGCGCGTCCAGGCGCCGCGCATCGAGGAGGCCCCGGTCGTCGCGCCGACCGAGCCGGTCGAGGCGCCCGAGACACCGGCCGAGGACAGCGCCGAACCGACCGAGGAGTAACGCCCCGCCGTGTCCGACGACGCGGCCGTCGCCATCCGGACCGACACGCTCGTCAAGCGTTACGGCGCCACGACGGCGCTGGACGGCCTGACCATGGCCGTGCCGCGCGGCGAGGTCTTCGGGTTCCTCGGTCCGAACGGGGCCGGCAAGACGACGGCCGTCAAGGTCATGCTGGGCCTGACCCGGGCGACGGCCGGCGATGGCGCCGTCCTGGGTCGGCCGCTGGGCGACCTGGTCGCTCGGCGCGATATCGGCTACCTGCCCGAGCTGTTCCGCTACCAGGCCTGGCTGACCGGCCGTGAGCTGCTCGCGTTGCACTGCCGCCTGGCCCGGATGCCGCGGGCGACCCACGCCGCGGCGGTGGAGGAAGCCCTCGCCCTGGTCGGCCTGAGCGAGCGGGGCGACGACCGTGTCGGCAGTTACTCGAAGGGCATGCAGCAGCGGCTGGGGGTCGGCGCGGCCCTGCTCGGCCGGCCCGAGCTGATCTTCCTCGACGAACCCACCTCGGCGCTCGATCCCGTCGGACGCATGGAGATGCGGCCGCTCATCCGCGGGCTGCGCGACCGGGGCACGACGGTCTTCCTCAACTCCCACCTGCTGACCGAGGTCGAGCAGGTGTGCGACCGCGTGGCCATCGTCGACCGCGGCAAGGTGGTGGCCATGGGCACCCTCGACGACCTGCTGGCGGCGCGCGAGATCGCCCTCCGGTTGGGCGGCCTCGACGCCGCGGGCCGGACCCTGGTGGCCGGCTTCGGCGAGGTCCGCGAGGACGGGGAGTGGTTGTTCGTCCGCGGTCTGACCGAGGAGCGGGTGCCGGCGCTCGTGGAGGCCCTCGTCGGCGCGGGCGTACGTGTCTACGCGGTCGAGCCCCGCCACGAGAGCCTGGAGGAGCGCTTCAGCGCGCTCGTCTCGCGGACCGCCGCATGAACATCCTGACCATCGCCCGCCTGACCCTGGCCGAGGCGGCTCGTCGCCGGTTGTTCCTCGCGCTCCTCATCCTGACCGCGCTCGCGGTGGCCCTCACCGGCTGGGGTTTCGCGCAGCTCGACAACGTGACCATCTCGACCAGCGGGGACCTGACACCCGACGCCGAGAAGTCGCTGATCGTCTCGCAGGTGCTGATCCTCGTGACCTTCATGTTCAGTTTCGTGCTGGCCCTTAGCGCGGCCTTCATCTCGGCGCCCGTGATGGCGGAGGACCTGGAGTCAGGGGTGGCGCTGGCCATCCTCGCGCGGCCCGTGCGGCGGCTCGAGCTGCTCCTGGGCAAGTGGCTCGGCGT
>JBIOID010000133.1:0-5694 GCA_044449585.1 Candidatus Limnocylindrales bacterium | reverse complement strand
CCCGCCGAGTATCCGGGGGCCAGCGCTGGCTCGCCACGACCCGGCCGGCGCCGCCGGCTGGGACGTCCGTACGGGGTAGCTGGCCCTATCGCGTCCCGAAGGCGGCGATGGCGGCCTGGATGTGGGCTTCGTCGACACCCGACGCGAGGACCCCGTTCACCGTATCGGGTCCAGCGCCCGGCCAGAAGATGAGGGTCTGGATGACGTCCTGGTTGTTGACCTGGATGCGCACGCCGGGTCGACCGGCGATGGTCACCGCCGACGTCGTGATCTGGTTGGTGCTGCCGTTGGTGGAGGCACTGGACGTGAACGCATCGGCCAGTCCGTTGGCCGTCAGACCGGGTGCCGAGTACACGACCAGGCTGAGGCCCGTCGTGTCGGTGGCAGGGAACTCCGCGCCGGCGAAGTGGAGGTCGGTGATGCCGATCTGGCTCAGGCCACCCAGCGACGACGACGAGCAGCTGCGCCCGCTGTTGACGAAGCCCGGGGTGGCACCCGCGATGGTCGAGGGCAGGAGCGACTCCAGCGCCGGGTAGTACCCCGCCGTCGGGACGACATCGACGCCGTTGCAGGACGCCCCGGGGCTCGGCGGGGGGCCTCCGGCCGAGCAGCCGGCGACCACGAAGACCACCGCCAGGGCCAGCATGGCGGCGCCCGCCCGGAGCAGCTTGGGATGGATCCGCCGTCGGGCGGTGCGATGCGAGGTCGTGATCAGATCACCTGCCAGCTGATGGGGCCCGTGTAGCAGTGATGGAGCAGCGCGCAGAGACCGGCCGTCATGTCCCACAGTCGGCCGCTCACGTACGGCCCGCGGTCGACCACGGGTGCGGTCACAGTGCGGCCGCCCCAGCGGAACCGGACGAGCGTACCGCACGGCAGGCTGCGGTGGGCGACGCCGACCAGCGTCGTGGTCATGGCTTCGCCACACGCGGTCCGGTGGCCGTAATCACCGGGGCCGTACCAGCTCGCCTCGGTCGTCCGCCACACGACGGACGGCGGTCTCGGCGTGCGGCTGCGCGCTGCCGTCGGCCGGGGCTGGGCGGCGTGCGGCACGGCCGTCGGCGTGGTGTGGACGGGGGGCGCGTCCGTCAGCGGCCCGGGGGTCGCGTCGGGCACGGCCTGCCCCCGGTCAGACGTCCCGGGCAGGGGCGTCCCGACCGGCGTGAACAGGGCGCTGTCAAGCGGCACGTACGCCGATGGCGTACCTGCCACGGTCACCGGTTGAGGGACCAGCGCGCAGACAAGAGCGAGGACCGCAGCCAGCACGACGGCCCGATGGCGTCGGGCTCGAGACGTGCGCGCGGACCTCCAGGACGACCTCTCGAGGAGGTCGCCCGGGGCGAAGGGCACCGCGGGACGGTACCACACCCCAGCCGACCCGACCGTTCGCCACCTTTCCGCTCTCGGTGTCGGGCAGCTTGATCGGCCCCGCCGAGGGCGCTGGTGGGCTCTGCTAGAGTCGCCCCGTGGACCCTTCCCGAGGCGCCGAGCGACGGCCGCGCTTCAGCACCATCAGCGACGTCGAGGTGGCCGCGCTGTACGGGCCACCCGACCTCGATGTCGCTCGCGACATCGGTCGGCCGGGCAGCCCGCCCTTCACGCGGGGCATCCACGCCGCCGGCTACCGCAGCCGTCTGTGGACGATGCGCATGTTCGCCGGCTTCGGCGCGGCAGAGGACACGAATGCCCGCTTCCGGCAGCTGCTCGAGGCGGGTCAGACCGGGCTGTCGATCGCCTACGACATGCCCACCCTGTACGGCTACGACACCGACGACCCGGAGGCGCAGGGGGAGTTCGGCACGTGTGGCGTGGCGGTCAGCTCGCTGGCCGACATGGAGGTGCTGCTGGCCGGCCTGCCGCTCGATCGGGTCAGCACCTCGATGACCATCAACAGCCCGGCCGCGCCGATCTGGGCGATGTACATCGCCGCGGCCGAGAAGGCGGGCGTGCCGCGAGCCGTGCTGGAGGGCACCCTCCAGAACGACATCCTCAAGGAGTTCGTGGCCCAGAAGGAGTTCCTCTTCCCGCCCGAGCCCTCGCTGCGGCTGGTGACCGACACGATCGAGTTCGGGACGCGCGAGCTGCCCCGCTGGAACACGGTCTCGATCAGCGGCTACCACATCCGCGAAGCCGGCTCGACGGCCGTCCAGGAGCTGGCCTTCACCATCGCCGACGGCATGGCCTACGTGGAGGCGGCCCTGGCGCGCGGCCTGCGGGTGGACGACTTCGCGCCGCGCCTGTCGTTCTTCTTCAACAGCCACAGCGATTTCTTCGAGGAGATCGCCAAGTTCCGGGCCGCCCGCCGGATCTGGTGGCAGCTGATGACGAGGCGCTACGCGGCGGAGAACGAGCGCTCGACCTGGATGCGCTTCCACACCCAGACGGCGGGCGTGTCGCTGACCGCCCAGCAGCCGCTTAACAACCTGACCCGCGTGGCCATCCAGGCCCTCGCGGCGGTCCTGGGCGGCACCCAGTCCCTGCACACCGACGCCTACGACGAGGCCTGGGCGGTGCCCTCCGCCGACGCGGCCCTGCTGGCACTGCGCCAGCAGCAGATCATCGCCGCCGAGACCGGCGTGGCCAACACGGTCGATCCGCTCGGCGGGGCCTGGTTCGTGGAGGCCCTGACCGACCAGACCGAGCAGGCCGTGTGGCGCTACCTTGACGAGATCGATCGCCTAGGCGGCATGGTCGCCGCCATCGCCGCGGGCTACCCGCAGCACGAGATCGCCGACGCGGCCTATCGCTACCAGCGCGAGTTCGACGCGGGGGAGCGTGAAGTGGTCGGCGTCAACGCGTACGCCGACCCCGACGAGCAGCTGGCCATCCCGCTGCTGCAGGTCTCCGACGCCTCCAGGGGCGCCCACCTCGGGCGGCTCGAGCGCACCCGGCGCGAACGCGATCCGGAGCGGGTGGCGGCGTGCCTGGCCCATTTGCGCGATCTCGCCAGCCGACCCGGCTCGGCCGAGACCAACGTGATGCCGGCGCTCATCGACTGCGCCACCGCTTACGTCACGCTGGGCGAGATGTGCGGCGTCTTCCGGGCCGTCTACGGCGAGTACCGCGAACCGGTCGCGGTCTGAGGCGCCGATGTACCGCGATGCGCTCGACTTCCTGGAGGAGGAGCGCGCGGCCTGGGCCCCCTACGAGGTGCTGGCCACCCTGAGCGACGCGCAGCTCGAGGCGGCCACCGACCCGGCCGGGCCGTGCCACGGCTGGTCGGGGCGCGACCTGATGGGCCACCTGACAGGCGGGCAGGAAGACCTGCTGGCGATGGCCAAGGAGCTGGCCGTGAACGACGCCAGTCCGACGCGCGAGCGGGTCGAGGCGGCCTGGGCGGCCGACCCGGACGGCTTCAACGCGGCCTCCCTGGCCGAGTGGCGTGCCCTGCCGCTCGACGAGGTCCGGCAGCGGTTCCTGGCCGTCCCCGGTGAGATGCGCGGCTACCTCACGGTCGTGCCGGAGGTGCGCTGGCTCAAGCATCCGCAGCGGTTGGCCACGTTCCTGGGCGACAGCACGGAGCATTACCAGGAGCACCTCGGCGACCTCGACGCGATCCTCGCCCTGGCCGGGGGCGGCGGATGAGCAAGCGGCCGGGCGAACTGGCAGGTTCGCTGGCGAGCCTGGCCGACGAGCGGTCGGGGTCCGATCCGCAGGCGCTCGAGCGGCACGACCTGGGCGGCATCGTCGAGTACCGCCGCCATGGCCAGCCCTTCGCCGCAGCATCCGACGCCTCGGCCGAGGTCCGCCTGCGGCCCGACATCGCAGCGGCTGCCTTGCGCACCCCCGACGTGCAGCCGTCCGACCGCGGTCCCGAGTGGGTCAGCTTCTCCCCCGGCAGCCTCGATCGCTACGCCCTCGATCGCCTGACCGCCTGGTTCGACTTCGCCTGGCGCCACGCCGTCGACTGACCACTGCGGCTGGGCCGCCGGGCACGGCCCGTCGGTGGCGTATCGCTGCGAGCTCAGCGCTTCACATCGATGTCGTGAAGCCGACGCATATCGATCCCGCGAGCGCCTGGAGCACTGGCTCGCCCTGGGATCGGCCGCGACGGCCGGTGCGCTGTCACAGCGCGTGACCGATATCGGGCTCACGTGGATCGGCGTAGCTCCCTTCAGCCCTCTCGGCGGCGAACGGTTGCTGCCAGTGACCGATGAGGTCCCGAGGAGGCCCCTCCAGGCGAGCCGGCCGCGGTTCGGCCCTGATCTGGTCACAACCCGTGACCGGACGGCGGCGAGGAGCCTCCTTGAGAGCCATCGGCGCCGCAGCCCTGGGATCGGTCACTCCCAGTGACGCTCGGCCGCCGCCCTCTGCTCTGCCGTTGGCCTGGGATCGACGCTGGCCTGGGATCGACGCTGGCCTGGGATCGACGCTGGCCTGGGATCGACCCTGGAGGCGCGGCGCTGCGCTGCGTTGCCGGCCAGGGAGCGGGCGGCGGACGCGCGCCGCGGACCCCGGCCCATCGCAGGCAGGCGGGTCGGGACACGAAAGCACCCCGACCGTGCGGTCGGGGCGCCTCGGAGGAGGAGCGGGTCGTGGCCGGTGCGGCGACCGGCCCGGGGGTCGGTCGCGTCGGCTCTGGCGGATCAGGCCTCGGTGGTCGCGAACTCGGTCAGATTGAAGGCCTGCTCGAGCTGGTCGAGCGGCCGGAAGCCGACGACGCCCTTGGGCTGGTCGCCCGGCTTGAAGTAGGCGATGGTCGGGATCGACAGGATGTTGAACGTCTGCGAGAGGTGCGGGTTGGCGTCGACGTCGACCTTGACGACGTCCACCTTGCCCTCGTACTTGGCGGCCAGCTTCTCCATCTCCGGCGCGACCAGGCGGCAGGGGCCGCACCAGGTCGCCCAGAAGTCGACCACCACGGGCTTGTCGTTGTGCAGCACCAACTCCTCGAAGGTGGCGTCCGTCACGACCTTGATCTCGGCCATCTGGCCAGTTCCCTTTCTGCTGCCCGATCTAGCGGGCGATCTCCTGGATGAGTCGATACGCCTCGAGGACCCGCGGATTCGCGAGGCGATACAAGACGTTGTTGCCGTCGCGGCGTGTCGCGACGAGCCCGGCATGGCGCAGCACCGCGAGGTGCTGGCTCATGTTCGGCACCTGGCAGGACACGTCGCGAGACAGTTCGCTGACCGATCGTTCGCCGGCCGCCAGCGTCTCGAGGACGCACAGCCGCTTGGGATCGGCCAGGGCCCGTGCCACGGCCGCGGAATGCTCGCGGTCGACCTCGGACGAGACCAGCATCGTTGCCACGTCGCAAGTCTCTCACTATTTGCGCAACTGTGCAAGTGGGTCCCGGGCGGGCGATCGCCTATGGCGTGTCGATCAGCCGCACGACCCCGTTCGAGACGGAGCCGGTGCTGCCCAGGACGACCAGGCTCGTGGGTGCCAGGCGGCGTACCTCGTCCAGCGTCGCGGCGGGGACCGTGTCGGAGCTGGTGAGGAGCACGGGGGCGCCGGCGAGGCCGGCCGCCACGGCGCCCGCCAAGGCGTCGGGGAAGGCCAGGCCCGAGGCCAGGAATACGCGGCTGGCGCCGCCCGGGTAGGCCCACCCGCTGATGGCTGCGCCCGTGGCATAACGGTTCGCGCCGCCGAGGCGGATGATCGTGGCGGCGGGGTACGAGGTCGCGAGGTTGGCGGCTACGCCGGCCGAGACCGAGCCGGTGCTGCCGACGATCACGAGCTGCGCCGGGT
>JBIOID010000132.1:0-5705 GCA_044449585.1 Candidatus Limnocylindrales bacterium | reverse complement strand
GACAACAAGTCCTTCTTCGCCGGTGTCGCACGGCAGGTCAGATGGGCGCTCTACTGCGCGGTCCTGCCCGCCAGCTGGTACGTCCTCACCGGCACGTTCGACCTGACCTCCGGGGGCCAGATGACGATCACCTACAAGGGCCCGGGCGGCGTCCACCTGCAGCTCCAGGAAGGTGCCTACTGCACGGCCGGTGACAGCAGCTGCCAGCCGCGGGTGCAGGCGCTCGGGCCGACGCTGTTCGGTGACCAGACCGGCACGCTGTACACGCTGGAGCCCGGCTATGCGGTCTACGTGAACCCGGGCAGCACGCCGCCCAGCTGGGCCGCCGCCTCCGTCGACCTCGACGAGACCACCTTCGTGAAGCTCGTGGCCGCACTGCACCGGGTGCAACCCTGAGCGGCTGACCTCCTCAGCCGCGCTTGCGCGGCGGGTCGAAGAAGGGCAGCGGCACGACCGTCGCACCGACGCTGCTGTGGTAGCCCTCGACGGTCCACTCCACCGCCAGGCGCGTGCCGGGCGCCTCGAAGCGCGCCGGTACCGAGCCCAGCGCCAGCATCTGCTTGAGCGTCGGGCTCCAGCCCGTGCTGGTGGCGCGGCCGATCTGGTGGCCGCCCGCGTAGAGCGGGACGGGCGTGCGCGACACCTCGGGGGCCACGGCGGGGGGCAGGCCGCGCTGCGCGAAGCCACGCTCGATGTCGGCCCAGTCGAGCCGCAGGCCGACGAGACGGCGGGCCGGGCCACCGGCGTCCCGCTCGGCCACGAGCGCGCGCCGGCCCACGAAATCGGCCGCCTTGTCCAGCGCGACCAGGCGCCCCAGGCCGATCTCGAAGGGCGAATAGCGTTGCGCGTCGGTGACGGCATGACGGCTGCTGGTGTAGTCGACCTCGATGAGGATCAGGCCGGCCTCCAGGCGCGCCACGTCGAGCGCGAGCATGCCCGCCGGGCGCACCCGATGCGGCGCGCCGGCCCGCATGACGGCATCCCACACATGGGTGGCCTGGTCGCCGGACAGCCAGATCTCGTAGCCCAGGTCGCCCGTGTAGCCGGTGCGGCTGAGGTCGACCGGCACGTCGTCGATGGTGGCCGTGCGGCACCGGTAGTAGCGCAGGTCGGCCAGGCGGGTGCCCGTGGCGGCTTCGAGGACGGCCCGGGCGCGGGGGCCCTGGAGGGCCAGCGCGGCGACCCGGTCGGTGACCTCCTCGATCTCGACCTCCAGGCCGGGGCTGTTGAGGCGCAGCCAGCGCAGTTGCGGATCGGCCGCCGTCCAGCGCCAGGTGGTCTCGTCGAGGCGTGCCACGGTGCCGTCGTCGATGACCTTGCCGGTCTCGTCGCACCACGGCGTGTAGAGCACCTGGCCGACGGCGACGCGGCTGGCGTCCCGGGTCACGACCCGATCGACCAGGCGGGTCGCATCGGGCCCCCGCACGAGGTATTTGTAGAGCGGCGAGACGTCGATCAGGGCGGCCGCCTCGCGGATGGCGTTGTACTCGATGTCGACGCTGTCGTGGTACAGGCTGGCGGCGAGGTAGCCCGACCACGCGCGCCAGGCCAGCTTGCGATTGAGCGGCGCGGTGCGTTCGTGGAAGGCGGTCCCGACGGTCACGGTCGCCAGTATGGCCGAAACCTCTGTAGACTGGATGCTCCGTATGCAGCCTGCATAACGGACCGGCCCCAGCCTGCCCGGAGGACGCGTGACCGAGCGCTACGACGCGGTCATCATCGGCGGCGGCCACAACGGCCTGACGACGGCGGCCTACCTGGCCCACGCCGGGTGGAAGACGCTGGTGCTGGAGCGGCGTCACGTGCTGGGTGGTGCCTCCGTCACCGAGGAGGTCTATCCCGGCTTCCGCTTCAGCGTCTGTTCGTACGTCGTCAGCCTGCTGCGGCCGGAGATCATCCGCGAGCTCGACCTGCCGCGCCATGGTCTGGAGATCCTGCCGCTCGACGGGACGTTCACGCCGCTGCCGGAGGCCACGCGCGGCGGTTACCTGTGGCGCACCAACGACCATGCGCAGACCATGCGCGAGCTGCGCCGCTGGTCGCCCATGGACGCCGAGGCGTACGAGGAATACGGCCAGCTGATGGTCGAGATGGCGCGTTTCATCAAGCCCATCCTGGCCATCGTGCCGCCCGACCCGGCGGGCATGGACCCGCGCGGCTTCCTGCCGCTGGGCGGCCTGGTGCGCCAGTTCGGCCGCCTCTCCGCGGAACAGCAGCAGATCTTCATCCAGCTCATGACCATGAGCGCGGCCGACTTCCTGGACCAGTGGTTCGAGACGGATCCGCTCAAGGCGACGATGTCGGCCAGCGGCATCATCGGCACCTTCCAGGGCGTGCGTTCGCCGGGCACGGCCTACGTCCTGCTGCACCACTACATGGGCGAGATCGACGGCGCGTTCCGCAGCTGGGGCATCCCTCGCGGCGGCACCGGCGCCATCAGCCTGGCCATCGCGGCCGCCGCCGAGGAGGCCGGCGCCACGATCCGCACCGAGGCGCCGGTGGCGCGCATCAGCACGCAGGGCGGGCGGGCGACCGGCGTCGTGCTCGAATCGGGCGAGGAGATCGGCGCGTCCGCGGTCGTCTCCTCGGTCGATGCGCATCGCACCTTCCTGGGCCTGCTCGAGCCGGGCGTCCTGGACCCGGGTTTCGAGGCGGAAGTGCGGCGCTACAAGTTCCGGGGCAGCTCGGGCAAGGTGAACCTGGCGCTGGACGCGCTGCCCGACTTCACCTGCCTGCCCGGGCCGGGGGAGCACCTGCGTGGCGCGATCTCCATCTCGCCCTCGCTGGACTGGATGGAGACGGCCTACGACGACGCCAAGTACGGCGCCTTCAGCCGGCGGCCGTACATCGACATCGTCATCCCCACGCTGGTCGATCCCTCGATGGCTCCGCCGGGCAAGCACACCATGAGCTGCTTCGTGCAGTACGCGCCGTACGGCCTGGCCGATGGCGACAGCTGGGACGACGCCCGGCGCACCGCGTTCGGTGACACCGTCATCGACACGATCAGCCAGTTCGCGCCGAATCTGCGCGAGGTCATCCTCCACCGCCAGGTCCTGACGCCCCTCGACATCGAGCGTGATTTCGGGCTCACGGAGGGCAACATCTTCCAGGGTGAGCTGTCGCTGGAGCAGCTCTTCTTCAACCGGCCGGTGCCCGGCTGGGCGCGCTACCGCACGCCCGTGCGCGACTTATGGCTGGGCGGCTCGGCGACCCACCCCGGCGGCGGCATCATGGGCGCACCCGGGCGCCTGGCGGCGATGGAGCTCATGCGGGCCCATCGGACCACCGGCCGGCGGGCCGCCTGAGCATGGCTGGTCACGCCGGTGCGTGGGATGCCATCGTCGTCGGGAGTGGCCATAACGGGCTGACCGCGGCGGCCTACCTGGCGCGGGGCGGCCTGCGCACCCTGGTGCTGGAGCGGCGCGACCGGCCGGGCGGCGCAGCGGTGACCGATGAACTGCTGCCGGGCGTGCGGGTGCCCACCCTCGCGCATACGGTCGGGCGCCTGCGGCCCGATGTCTATCGCGAGCTGGACCTGCGTGCTCATGGGCTGACCCTGGTCCAGCCGGAGGCCCGTGTCTTCGCGCCGCAGCCCGATGGCCGGGCCATCACCCTGTGGGCCGACGCCGGCCGCACGGCGGAGGAGCTGCGCGCCTGGTCGGCCGGCGATGCCGCGGCGTACCGCGAATTCGACCGGCGCGTCCGCGCGCTGGCCACGTTCCTCGGGCGGCTGGCGGCCGCGACCCCACCGGACATAGGTGGGCCGTCGCGCGATGACGCCCTGGCCGGCCTGCGGCTGGGCCTGGGGTACCGCGGGCTGGGGCGCCGTGACGGGCGGGAGCTGCTGCGCGTGCTGGCCATGGCCGTCGCCGACCTGGTCGGTGAGGCGTTCGAGACGGAGCCACTGCGGGCCACCCTGGCGGCGCGCGGCGTGCTCTTCACGGCCATGGGCCCCTGGTCGGGCGGCACGGCCGCTGTGCTCTTGGCCGACTCCGCCGGCCACGACGGCGGCGCGGCCGGCCAGGCGGTCATCGCGCGGGGCGGACCGGGTGCCCTCAGCGACGCGCTCGCGGCGGCCGGGCGGGTGGCCGGCGCGGAGCTGCGCCTCGGGGCGGAGGTGACGGCCATCACCGCGCGTGACGGCGCGGTGACCGGTGTGGTGCTGGCCGACGGCGAGGAGATCGCGGCCCGCGTGGTCGCGTCCGGCATCGATCCTCGGCGCACCCTCACCGGCCTGGTCGACCCGGTCGCCCTCGGCCCGCGCCTTGGCTGGCGGGCGGGCCACATCCGGCAGACCGGCATGATCGCCAAGGTCAACCTGGTCCTGGACGGCCTGCCCACGTTCGTCGGCGCCGACGCGGCCGGCGACGAGGTCGGGTCGCGCCGCATACGCGGCCGGCTGCTCATCGGCGCCCCGAGCATCGACGCCCTGGAGCGCGTGCACGACGACGGGAAGTACGGACGCGTGGCCGCCCAGCCGTGGCTCGAGGCGACCATCCCGACCCTGCTCGATCCGACGCTGGCGCCGGACGGTCGGCACGTCATGAGCGTCATCGTGCAGGGCGCGCCGCGCCATCTCCGGGCCGGCGATTGGGCGGCCCAGCGATCCGTGCTGGGCGATCGCGTCCTGGCCGCCCTGGAGGCGGTGGCGCCCGGCATCGGCGGCCGCGTCCGCGCCCGCCAGGTCATCACGCCGGAGGATCTCGAGCGGGACTATGGCCTGGGCGGTGGCCACCCCTTCCACGCCGAGCCGGGGCTCGACCAGTGGTTCGCCTGGCGGCCGCTGGTCGGTGCCGCCCGGTATCGCCTCCCGTTGCGCGGTCTGTACCTCGTCGGGTCAGGCGCCCACCCCGGCGGCGGCGTGACGGCCGGCCCCGGGGCCAACGCCGCGCGCGAGATCCTGGCCGACAGCCGGCGCCGCTGACGACGTCCCGTCAGGTGCGCGGCAGCCGTGCCCGCGCCCGGGTCGCCGCGCCGGCCGGTGCGACCGGGGTCGACCCCTCGTCGGGGGGCGCCTCCGGGGTCGCGTCCGGGGGCCGTGGCACGCGCACCGGGTGACCCTCCCGGGCGGCGACGGTCCGGGCGGCCCGCGAGGTGACGTCGCGTGAGCCGCTGGCCATGTGGTTCAGGTAGTAGAAGAAGATGCTCGAGAGGACGGCCGCGACCGGCACGCTGAAGATGGCGCCGGCCACACCGGCGATCTTGGCCCCGATGACGACCGACGCCAGCACCACGGCCGGGTGGATGCCCACCGCCTCGCCCATGACCCGCGGCTGGATCACGTTCATGACCACGAACCAGCCGGCGATCATCAGGGCCAGGGTCGGGATCACCGCCTCGGGCTTGGTCAGCAGCGCCACCGCCACCGGCGGCACCCACGAGATGAAGGGTCCGAAGAACGGGATGGCCTGCAGGACGCCCGAGGCGACCGCCGTGAGGGCGGCGAAGTCGAGCCCCAGCAGCAGGCTGGTGCCGGCCGCCATCAGGCCGTAGACCAGGCCGATGAGGGCCTGTCCGCGCAGGAAGCCGCCGAACGAGCGGGACACGCTGTCCTCGAGCAGCGCGAAGTCCTCCGCGTAGCGCGGCGGGACGAGCCGGTTCAGGAAGGCCGTCGTGCGGTCGCCGTCGATGGCCAGATAGAGCGACAGGAAGATGATGATGATCATGTTGCCGAACAGGCCCAGGCTGGCCAGGGCCACGCT
>JBIOID010000131.1:0-5766 GCA_044449585.1 Candidatus Limnocylindrales bacterium | reverse complement strand
CGGTCCGCACCGCGACGACATGACCTTCCAGCTGGACGGGCGCGACCTCGCCGCGTTCGCTTCGCGCGGGCAGCAGCGGACCGCCATCCTGGCCCTCAAGCTGGCCGAGGTCAGCGTCCTGACGACGCCCGGGGAGCCACCGCTGCTGCTGCTCGACGACGTCTTCAGCGAGCTCGACCCGTTACGGCGTGCGCACCTCGTGCGGCGCATCCAGGCCCTGCCCCAGGCCTTCGTGACCACCACCGCGCTGGCCGATCTGGACCCCGAGCTGGTGGCCGCCTCGACCGCCTGGCGCGTGACGCCCGGCCAGGTGACTCGCGAGGGTGCGGCGTGAACCAGCGGCGACGGCCGATGCGCCGCCTGGGCGACCTGCTCCCGCCGGCCGCTCAGGCGCTGGGCCTGGAGGAACCGCTCATGCGCGGCCGGGCCATGGCCGCCTGGAGCCGGCTGGTCGCGGAGCGGGTGCCCGGGGCCACCGGGGCCAGCGCCCTGCTCGAGTTGCGCGATGACGGCACGATCCTCGTCTCGGCGGCGGCGCCGATCGTGGCGCAGGAGTTGCGCCTGCGCACGGACGAATTGCTGGAGGCGTTCGCACAGGCGCCCGGTGGGCGCCGCATGCGCCAGCTGCAGGTCGTGATGCGCCCGCCGCCGCCGCCGGGTGCCCCAGGGCGGTCGGGAGGAGCGCCGGGCGGGCGCGTGTAGACTAGGCGACCCATGGCCGTCCGACTGCACCTCAAGCCGGGCCTCGTGGCCGATGCCGACCGCCTCCCGAACTCGCCCGACGCGACCATCGCCCACGAGCCGACGATCGGCTCGACCAGTCGCTCCAAGGGCAGCCTGTACGCCATCGTGACGGCCCGGCCGGGCAGCGGCAGCCGCGCCGCGGAGGCGACCCGCCTCGTCGCCGAGACGATCGAGCGGCAGTACTACTACGACGAATCGGCGGGCATCCCGGTGTGTCTCGAGAAGGCCGTGCGCAGCGCCAACCAGCGGTTGCGCCACGGCCGGGAGAGTCACGGCCTCGCAGCCGGGGCCATCGGAGCCGCCGTGGCCGTGGTGCGGGGTCACGAGCTGTACGTGGCCACCATCGGCGATGCCGATGCCTTCCTGGTGCGCCAGGCCCGCCTGCTGACCCTGCCCGACGAGGAGCGCGGTTCGGGCCTGCCCGACTCGGGGGAAGTGGCGGTCGACGTCTGGCGGGGTGACATCGTGGTCGGCGACACGCTCGTCCTGAGCGCGCACAACGTGACGCGTACCGTCGGGGCCGACGAGATCAAGAACGCGGCCGTCACGCTCCACCCGCAATCCGCGGCCGAGCATCTGCACCACCTCTTCGTGGCGGCCGGCGGCGACCAGTCGGACGCGGTGATGGTCATGGAGGCCGCGGAGATGCCGGCCACGCGGACGGATCGCAAGCTCGTGCCGGTGCGCGCCGCGGAGCCGCTCGCGGGCGCCCCCGACCGGTCGCCCATCCCCCTGGCCGACCCCCTGGTGGGGGCCGCCGCGGCCGTCCAGGGCGGCGCGCGGGTCGCTCGCGAGGCCGTCTCCGATGCCGCCGCCGGCGCCCTCGAGCGGGTCACGGACCTGCTGCCGCGGCGTCGCCCGCGGTATCGGCGCGTGGTCCCCCTGGCCGACCGGACGGCCTCCCAGCGGCGTCTGGCGATCGCCTTCCTGGCGTTCCTGGCGCTGGTCGTCGCCCTGGCCGCGGCGGTGTGGTTCGTGGGGGGCCTGAATCACACCAGCGTGCAGGCCGTGAGCGATGCGCAACTGGCCATCCAGACGGCGACCACCGACAGCGACCAGGTGACCACCGGCAACCTGGTGGTCAATGACCCGCCCCGAGCGCGAACCCTGTTGCACGATGCCTGGCAGCAGCTCGCGCAGGCAGCCACGCTGGGCGCACCCGCGACCGCCCTGGCCGACCTCCGGACCCGCGTCACGGCCGGGCTGGACCAGCTCGATGCCGTCAGCCACACCAGCTCGCAGTCGATCCTGACCGTCGCCAAGATCGACCCCCAGGCGCAGCTGCAGGGCCTCATCGTGGGCCCCGACGGGGCCGCGTACGTGATCGATACCACCAAGTCGACGGTCATCCGCGTCGACCTGGCTGCCCGCACGGCCAAGGTCATCATCACCAAGGGCCAGAAGAACATCGGGGCGCCGCGCCTGATGACCACCGCCGGACCGGACGTGCTCATCGTCGACGCCGCGCAGGGGCTGTGGCGCTGGCGCCCCTCCGACGCGAAAGGCGACGGCACCCTGTCGCGCCTCAGCATCGGCGGCCCCACGCCGCTCGCGCCGGACGTCTCGGCCATCGCCGCCTACGTGCGCAACGTCGACACCGGCCTGTACTTCTTCTACGCCGTCGATCCCTCCGGCCAGCAGATCGTGCGCTATTCGCCGAGCGCCGACGGCAGTGGCTACACGACCAGCACCGACTACCTGGCGGCACCGACCGACCTGTCGGGTGTGCGCGCCGTGAAGATCGTGGACGGCACGATCTTCACGCTCGCCAGCGATGGGGTCACGCGCTACTTCAGCGGCCAGGCCGGCTCGTTCGCCCTCAAGGTACCGCCCGACCAGGCGGACGTCCGCCCCGGCCACGACTACCGCCTCGTGGACTCGTCCGGCGAGCCACCGTCCGATCGCCTGTGGCTGTGGGACGCCAGCCACGACCGCATCGTCGCCTTCTCCCGCAGCGACGGCTCGTATGTCGGCCAGTACATCGTCCAGGCCGGGGACGTGGGCTACGTCGACCTGACCGGCATGGCCGTCGTCCAGGCCGGCGCCAACCAGCCGCCCGTCCTGGTCTGGGTCACCGGCGGCTCGCTGATGGCCAGTCCGCTGCAGGCCGTCTCGGGACCGGGCGTCTCCCCCTCGCCGTCGGGCGCCGCGCCCTCGGCCAGTCCGCACGTCACGGCCCGGCCGACGGCCAAGCCGAAGGGCACGCCCAAGCCGACCGCCAGGCACTGAGGGTCGGCGGGCCGGGCGTAGAATCAGGACATGCCGCCAGGCCTGAACCCGATGGTCGTCGAGAGCGTGCGCATCCACATGCTGACGTCCCAGCACGTGGTCATCCTGCGGGAGGCCGAGCGCGACCGTTACCTGCCCATCTGGGTCGGGCCCAACGAGGCCGATGCCATCGCCCGGCGTCTCCAGGGGGTCGTGCCCGAGCGACCGCTGACCCACGATCTGTTCGCGACCGCCCTCGACGAGCTGGGTGTGAGCCTGAAGCAGGTCATCATCTCCGAGCTGGCCGATGAGACCTACCGCGCCCGTCTGATCATGGAGCTGGGCGATCGCACGGTCGATGTCGATGCCCGCTCCAGCGACGCCATCGCCCTGGCTCTGCGCGCCGGCGTGGTCATCTACGCCACCGATGCCGTGCTCGAGCGGGCAGGCGTGACACCGGGCGGATCCGACCCCGCGGAGGAGGAGCGGCTGTCGGTGTTCCGGGAGTTCGTCAACTCCCTCGATGCGCCCGATCCGGCGGAGGGCGAGAACTAGGCCTCGTCGGCCAGGACGGGGACCCCCCGGCTCAGGGCTCCCTCGCGGTCCCGCCACAGGCGCAGGCGCAGCCGCCAGAAGTCGCGCACGGCGCGCAGCACGACCCGCGGATCGGCACCGGAGGCTCGCCCCGCCACGCGCGGATGGTGGGGCACCCCGACCTGCGCCAGGCGGGCGCCCCGGGCCCGCAGCTTGATGAGCAGCTCGGCTGACAGGAAGGCCCCGCCGGACTCGAGCCGCACGCCCGCCAGGGCCTCTCGGCGGAAGAGCTTGCACGCGCAGTCGACGTCACGCACGGCCAGCCCGAAGAACAGGCGCAGGCACCAGCGGTAGGCGCGCGCGTAGACCAGGCGCACGAGCGCATCGGCACGGTGCTGGCGGTAGCCGACCACGACGTCGAGCGGGATCGGCCCACGGTCGCCGCCGGCGCCGCCCGCGTCGCCCGCCTCGAGCCGCGCCAGGAGCCGACCCAGGTCGGCGACGCGGAACTGGCGGTCGCCGTCGGTGAAGGCGACGAACGGGTAGCGAGCCGCCTGGAAGCCGCTGCGCAGGGCCGCGCCGTACCCCTGGTTCACGGCATGGTGGACCGCCCGGACGACGTCCGGGTGGGCCGCGGCGAGCGCGTCCGCCAGGTCCCCCGTGCCGTCGCGGCTGCCATCGTCGACGGCGATGATCTCGAAGCGCGTGGCGAGCGCCGGCAGGGCTGCCAGCGCCTCGGTCACGAGGGCCTCGATGTTCTCGGCTTCGTCGTGAGCGGGGAAGAAGAAGGACAGGGCCGCCACCGGCTGCGGACCCGCGCCCGGCGGGGCCGACGGCGCCCCGGCAGGGTTCGACATCGCGCGGAGTATAGAGGCGCTCCTCCGGGCCGACGCGCCCTCGGCCCCGCCTACCAGCCCAGGGCGACGCCCCAGAAGACGCCCCACGCGTTGACCAGCACCGAGATGGCGATCAGCGCCACGACCCATCGGCGCGGGCCGAGGCGGGCCAGCCCCAGCGTCACCAGGATCAGGGCGAAGGGCGCGAGGTCGTTGCTGAAGCGGTAGCCGAACTGCACCCACCCCTGGCTGAAATGGACCAGGTCGGCCAGCGCGATGGCGCCCACGGCCACCGCGGAGCCGATGACCACCCGGTCACGCCAGCCGCTCAGGAGGGCCGGGATGGCCAGCAGGTAGGCCGGGCTGGTGAGCAGGAGGCTGGTGCCCAGGGGGTCGGGCTGGATCAGGGGACAGGTCGTCGACAGGAGGTTGCCCAGGCCGCACTGCGGCTGCACCGTCGGGAGCCAGGCCAGCATGATCACCAGGTTCTGGGGCAGGTAGTGGAGGTCTTCCGCGTTCCACACGCCGGGGTGATACGTGATGCCCTGCAGGACCGGGAAGATCTGGCTCAGGAGGCCGCTTGGGATGGGCACCGTCTCGGTCTGGTACAGGTAGTCGTAGCCGGGCTCGAAGAGCTGGCCCGACGTGACCAGGTTGTAAGCCAGCAGGAGTGCGATCGGGATCGCGGCGCCCAGCGCGGCCGATACGGTCCGCCGCCACCAGCTGCCGCCACTGCCCACGAAGAAGAAGAAGGGCAGGCCCAGGATCGTGGTCAGGCGGGCGAGGGCGGCCACCCCGAAGACGAGCCCCGCGATCAGCTGGCGCCCGTCGATCGGCGCTCGGCGCGCCAGCCCGACGACCTGCTCGCGCCGCTCTCCGTCCAGGGCCAGCGTGATGCCCAGGAAGAGGAAGAAGCTGGCCGTGACATGGGCCGCGAACCACGTGCTGCCCAGCATCGACGCGTACCAGGCGACGGTGCCGAAGCCGTAGAAGGCGGTCGCGGCGAGGGCCGCCAGGCGATCGTCGGTCAGGCGCGTCGTGAGCCGCCACGCCAGTGCCACGTTGACCGCCCCGAGCAGCGCCACGAGGATCGCCGCGTCGGTGCCCAGGCCGCCCACCGCCACGAAGGGCAGCAGCAGGACCGCCGGCAGCGGCGGGAACGGCAGCAACGCGAAGCCCGGCTGCCCCGGCAGCGGGTAGACGTCCTGGAAGTAGTAGTTCTCGTAGGGGTAGCCGGTGACGGGCCAGGTGATGGCGAAGCGCCCATGCAGGAACGCGTCGGCCTGCCACACGAAGTGGTCGTAGATGTTCTGGCGGGCCGGGTTGGAGACGACGTAGACGACCAGCGCGAAGGCGAACACGGCCACGCCGATCCACGCCGCGTCGAAGCCGGCCAGCCAGTCGCGCGCGCGATCGGCGGTGGAGGGGCGTCCGGGGGGGGCTG
>JBIOID010000130.1:0-5774 GCA_044449585.1 Candidatus Limnocylindrales bacterium | reverse complement strand
GGCACCCTGATCCGCGAGGAGATGGACTTCGAGGATGACCTGGACCTCGACGACGAGGACGAGGAGATCGAGGATATCGAGCGCGTCCTGCCGGTCGAGGTGACCGACGAGGAGGCCTACATCGAGGAACCCGAGGACATCGAGGAGGATTAGCCGCCGTCGCCGACCGCGACGCGGCTAGACTCGATCGATGGCCGAGCCGCTCTCCTCGCTCATCCGGCCCGACGCCAGTCCCAGCATCCCGTTCCTCGCCCGGCTCGCGCCACCACCGCCGCCCAACCAGGTCATCGCCGAGCTGGAGGCGCGCTCGAATCCCGGTGACGTCGTCATCGACCTCTTCGGGCGCGGCGGATGGGTCGCGCGGGCGGCGGTCGCGCGGTTGCGGCGCACGCTCGATTTCGAATCGCTGGCCCTCACGCGCCTGGTCGCGGAGGTCGCCCTGCGCCCGCCCGACCTGCGCCACTTCGATGCCGCGGTCGGCTCGCTCGGGGCGCAGCCGCGTGGCGAGAGCGGCCTGCGCCAGGCGCTCAACGCGCTGTTCGCCTCGCGTTGCCCGACCTGTGCCCGCCCCATCGTGGTCGACGAGTTCATCTGGGACGGCGATGCGCCTGCGCCCTTCCGCAAGACCTACCGCTGCACCGCCTGCCGCGACCAGCTGGGCGGCGGCGAGCAGCGCTCCGCGCCGACCGACGATGACGACATCGCGCTGGCCCAGGGCATGGTCGGCTCGACCGATGCCCTCCACGCACGGGAGTACCTGCACGACCGGTTCCCCCAGCCGGAGGGCGCGTCGGGCATGGTGGCGGGCATCCTGGACCTGTACACCCCGCGCGCCCTGATCGCCATCCAGGCCATCATCGAGCGCATCGAGCTCGACCTCCGCGCGGCCCCCATCGAGGCCGGACTGCGGCTCGGCCTGGGCCACGCCCTGCTGCCGGCGAGCCGGCTGCACAGCTATCCCGGGCGCGTCGGCGCGCTGCGCATCGTCAACGGCGCCGTGCGCGCCCCCGGCGAGCGCCAGTGGCGCGAGCGCAACCCGTGGCTCCTCTTCGAGGACGGCTGCCGCCTGGTGCGTGGCTTCATCCAGCGCCTGGAGTCGGCACCGGGGGGGCCGCTCCAGGGACGGCTGGGCGACGACCTCCAGGCCCTCGTCGAAGGTGCCGCCAACGTGGCCCTGCGGCGCGGCTCGGCGGCGCTGCCCGGCCAGGTGACCGTCGCCGATCGGACCGCGCCGGGCCGTGACCGTGTCCGCCTCGTACTCACCCAACCGCCCGTGCGCTGGTCGACGGAGACGCTGTCGCTGGCCTACCTGGCCACGTCGGTGCTCATCGGCCGTGAAGCCGCGTCGCAGCTGCCGCTCGAGCCGCTCTTCGCCACCCTGCCGCGGGCCGAGTGGGGCTGGGAGGCGACCGGCCTGCGCCGCGGCCTGGGTGCCGTGGCGCCGCTGCTGGCCGCCGACGCCCGCGCCATCCTGATGCTCGAGGCCGGGCCGGCGGAAGGCCTGGTGGCCGGCGTCCTCGGCGGTGTCGGCGCCGGCTACGCCCTGACGGCCGCCCTGCTGGCCGAGACCGATGACGGCTACGGCGGCCTGCTCGAGTTCGCCCCGCCCGGCGCGGCCGTGGGGCGCGGGCCACGCACGCGGGCGAACGTGCCCCTGGCGCCGCTCGATGAGCCGGTCGAGGGCGCAGGGGCGTTCCGGCTGGCGGACGTGGAGGCGGCCACGGCCGAGGTGGCCGTCGAAGTACTCAAGGCGCGCGGTGAACCGGCCCGCTTCGAGCGTCTGCTCGGCGAGGTCCTTGTGGGCCTCGATCGGCGCGGCCACCTGCGCCGGCTGGTGGGTACCCGCACGTTCGGCGAGACAGAGGCCCGCAGCGAGCGGGCGGCGGAGGCGCTGGGGCTGTTCGGTGAGGTGGGTGGGTCGAGGCAGGAGCCCGATGGGGCCCTGGAGCCCGAGGCCGACCGCCCGGCCGCCTCCGACGAGCCGGTCGAGGACGGCGCGGCCGACCGGCCGGTCCGCCGGCCGCGTTCCGGCCCGGCCGACTCGCCGCCCGCCGCGCCGGGTGCCGATCAGGTCGGCCTGCTGCTGGACCTGATCATGGGCGAGCTGCGCCGGCGCGACCATCCGCGCCTGACGGAGCTCGAGCCGGGCCGGTGGTGGCTGCGCGATGCGCGCGACGTGGCGGAAGCGGCGGTGCCGCTGGCCGACCGTGTGGAATGGGCCGTCTTCTCGCTTCTCTCGACGGCCGGCCAGCTGGGCGAGGCGGCCTTCTTCGACCGCATCGCCAGCATGTTCCGAGGCCATGACACCCCGGACGAGGCGCTGGTGCGAGCGTGCCTGGACAGCTATCGCGATCCGACCTCGAGGCCGCAGGCGCTGCGCGCGGCGGACGAGCTGCAGGCGCGGCACCACGAGCACACGGATCTGCTGGCCCTCCTCACCGACTTCGGCCACCGGCTGGGGATGCGCTGCTGGATCGGCGCTGCCGAGCAGCGCCGCGCGTACCGCGGCGGGCCGCTGGGCGATCTGCTCAGCGATACGGAACGACGGGCCTACCTGCCCCTCATCTCGCGCGGAGCCCAGGACGCCCTGGAGGCCGTCGACGCCATCTGGTACGTGCGCCAGAAGGCCACCTTCCTGTTCGAGGTGGAGTGGACGGCCATGCTGACCGAGCCGGTGCTGCGCCGCGGCGCGCGCATCCCGACCGACGAAACGGTCGTCCGCTTCCTCGTCATCGCGCCAGAGCGGACCGAGCTGGTGCGGTACAAGGTCGCCCACTCGCCCCTCCTGCGACGCACCCTCGAGGCGGACAACTGGCACATCCTCAAGGCGAGCCACCTGCGCACCCTGGTGGAGGGTGATGCGGATCTGGGCCGCCTCGCGCCTCTGCTCGGCCTTGACCCTGAGATCGAATCCGCCGGCGAGCAACTGTCACTCTTCGAAGGGCCCACCCCACCAGGCAAGGGGGCAGCGCCATGAGCGGCGACCCCATGTCGGCCCTGGCGGACCACTGCTGAGACGACGCGGATGCGCGAGCCCGGTGATCGCCAGTCCCCCGCCGAAAGGTGCTCATATGCGACTGGTGGTGGCGTTGGGTGACCTGGAGGGCCGCTCCGGGGGCCGGATCGAGGCTGCGTCTCGGCCGGCCCACGCCGGTCCCACGCTCAGGGCAACGCCACCGGACCGCGGCTGCCGGGCGCGGGAGGCGGCCTAACTGCCACAGTGCTACCCGGGTTGACATATGGGCAGGTCGTCGGCAGTCCAGGTGGCCACGCATATGGCCGGCCACGGAAGCCGCGGCCAGCCGGCGAGGTCGGGCGCCCTGGGCGGTCACCGCCCTTGCCGCGGCACACGGCGGCACGGACGTGCGCCTAACGCGTATCATGGGCGGGTCGACCTGCGCGATTCGCAGGAATGCTGGTCCAGACGCGCGAATCTCGCGACAGAAGCACGCAACCGCCGCCCCGGGCCACGAAGGACCCGCGCCGGGCGCACGCCGGAGGGATCATGTCCGTCAAGCTCGAACCGGCCAAGCTCACGCGCGACCGCCAGGCGGCGCCGTATCGCCGCGCCCTGCGGGTCATGCCCGGTGGCACCGACTCCAACTTCCGCAGCTGGGGCGACGACACCGTCTACGTGGCGCGCGGGCGGGGCGGTCGCGTGTGGGACCTCGACGGCAACGAGTTCATCGACCTGCGCATGGGCTACGGCCCGGCCATCCTGGGCCATGGCGATCCGCGGGTGGACGATGCCGTCAACGAGCGCATGCGCCTGGGGGTCAGCTTCAGCCTGACCAGCGAGGATGAGGTGCGCGCCTGCGAGCTGATCACCGAGCTGACCTTCTGCGATCTGGCCCGGCTGGCCGTGTCGGGCAGCGACGCCACGATGCACGCCATGCGCCTGGCGCGGGCCTTCAGCGGTCGCGACAAGATCGTCAAGTTCGAGGGCCAGTACCACGGCATGCACGACTACGCGTTGATCAGCGTGCTGCCCAACGATGTGTCCCTGCTCGGTGACCTCGACAACCCGGTGGGCCTGGCCTGGGGGCGCGGGATCCCCCAGGCGGTCGCGGACACGATCGTGCCGGTCCGCTACAACGACCTCGCCACGCTCCGGCGCATCTTCCAGCGCGACGGCGACCAGATCGCGGCCGTGATCGTCGAGCCGGTGCTGGGCAACGCCCAGGGCATCCTGCCCCGGCCCGATTTCCTGGCCGGGGTGCGCGCCATGACCAGGGAATTCGGGGCGCTGCTGATCTTCGATGAGGTCAAGACCGGCTTCCGTTTCGCGCGGGGCGGCGCGGCCGAGTTCTACGGCGTCACGCCCGACCTCGCGACCTACGCCAAGGCCATGGGCAACGGCTATCCGGTGGCCGCGTTCGGTGGGCGGCGCGACGTCATGGAGTTGCTGCCCCATCAGGTCAGCCACGGCGGCACTTACGCCGGCAACCGGGTGGCCGCGGCGGCGGCGGTGGCCACCCTCACCATCATCAAGGAGACCGCGGCCCTGGAGACCGTGGCGGCCACCGGTCGGCGGGTCCAGGCCGGCGTCAAGGCGGTGCTCGACCGGCGCGGTCTGGCGTTCGGCTTGACCGGCCATCCGGCCATGTTCGGGATCATGTTCACGGAGACCCTGCCGACCGACTACCGCGGCTGGGCGGACACGGATCACGAGTTCTACGACGCGATCGCCAAACACATGATGCGGCGGGGTGCGATGCCCGAGCCCGACTCGCGGGAGCCGTGGTTCATGTGCGAGGCGCATGCCGCGGGCGACGACGTCGACCGCGTGCTGACGGCCTTCGAAGGGGCCGTCGACGCCGCCCTCCAGGATCGGGCCGCCGCCCCCGCCTGACCAGCGCCATCGCATCCGCCCGGGCGGCGGCAGCGCCGTTGACCCGGAGCGCTGCCGCCGGTCGCCCGCTGACGGTACGCTACGAGCATGGACGAGCTGCAGACCACGCTGATCGCCTTCGGGGGCAAGGTGCTCGTCTCGATCGGCATCGTGGTGGTCGCCCTGGTCGCCCTGCGCCTCGGCCAGGGCCTCATCCGGCGGAGCGTGGCCGCGATGGCCGTGCGGGCGGAAGCAGAGGCGCCCGCCGACGCGCGCGAGGAGACGCGGAAGCGACTGGCCACCGTCGAGACCCTGGCGCGCTACGTGTGGGTCGTGTTCGTGGTCGTCGTCACGTCCCTGACCGTGCTGAGCCAGCTCGGGGTGGACATTACGCCGGCCGTGGCCGGCCTGGGCATCGTCGGCGTGGCCATCGGCTTCGGGTCCCAGGCCATCGTGCGCGACTACTTCGGGGGGACGCTCATCCTGCTCGAGAACCAGTACGCCAAGGGCGACATGGTCACCCTGGTCGGGGTGACCGGGGCGGTCGAGGACTTCACCCTGCGTCGCACGGTCCTGCGCGACGCGGATGGCATCGTGCACAACGTGCCCAATGGGGCCATCGTCGTCGCCTCGAATCGCACCCGCACGTGGCGGCGCATCAACCAGGACGTGGTCATCGCCTACGGCCAGGACGTCGAGCGGGCCATCACGATCCTGGATGCGGTGGGTCAGGCGCTGGCCACCGATCCAGGCTGGCGCGAGCGCATCCTGGAAGTGCCACGGGTCGATCGCGTCGAGATGCTGGGCGACCAGGGCGTCACGCTCAAGATCCTGGGTACCGTGCGCGCGACCGACTTCACGGCCGTGGCCAGCGAGTTGCGTCGGCGCCTGGCGACCGCGATGGGCTCGAGTGGCCTGGCCCCCGCCCCGCCCGCCTGGCCGC
>JBIOID010000129.1:0-5783 GCA_044449585.1 Candidatus Limnocylindrales bacterium | reverse complement strand
GCCCCACCGCCCGACTCCCGGAGCCGCCCGCCGTCTTCGCCAGCAATGTCGACCAGGCCGGCTACATGGCGCTCGTCCAGGCCGTGCGGACCGAGATCGCCCGGGGCGAGCTGTACCAGGCCAACGTGGCGCGCCGGCTAGCGGCGCCGTTCTCCGGCGACCCGTGGCCGGTCTATCGACGCCTCCGCACGGGTGATCCGGTGGGCAACGCCGCGTTCGTGGACCTCGGCCCGGACCCGTCGTCAGGGATGCCCCGGGCGCTCCTCTCGGCCTCGCCGGAGCCGTTCCTCACGGTCACAGCCGACGGCAGCGTGGTGACCGATCCGATCAAGGGCACGCGACCGCGCGGCGCGACCCGCGACGAGGACCGGGCGTTGGCGGCGGCGCTGCTGGCGAGTGCCAAGGACCGGGCGGAGAACACGATGATCGTGGACGTGCTGCGCAACGACCTGGGGCGTGTGTGCGATCCGGGCACCGTCCGCGTGCCTCGCCTGTGCCGGCTGGAGCGGACGGGCAGCGTCCAGCACCTGGTGTCGACCGTCACCGGGCGGCTGGCAGCGGACCTGGATGCGTTCCGCCTGCTGGCCGCGGCGTTCCCCGGCGGCTCGATCACCGGAGCCCCCAAGATCCGCGCGATGGAGCTGATCGAGCGCCTTGAGCCGGTCCGTCGCGGGCCGTACACCGGTGCCGCCATGTGGCTCGGTCGGGACGGCGCGATGGGCTCATCGATCCTGATCCGCACGCTGGTCGCCGACGGCGCGCG
Source organism: Candidatus Limnocylindrales bacterium (assembly GCA_044449585.1). Taxonomy (GTDB): domain Bacteria; phylum Chloroflexota; class Limnocylindria; order Limnocylindrales; family CSP1-4; genus DASPUH01. The sequence goes on along the minus strand of JBIOID010000129.1, from coordinate 5,020 downwards.
CCTCACGCTCCACGTCGGCGGCGGAATCACCTGGCGCTCCGACCCGGCGGCCGAGTGGGCCGAGACCCAGGCCAAGGCGCGCGGCCCGCTCGGCGCCCTGGGCGCGGTCGAAGCGTAGGTGGAGCCGGGCATGGAGCGCACCGACCGGGACACCCTGCTGGCCGTGGTGAGCGGCGTGGCGGTCGGCCTGCTGGCCCTGTCCTTTCCCAGCCCGATCGCGTTCCTGGGTCTGATCCCGGGCGCCATCGCGGCGCTCGACCTCGCGCGTCGGCGGCAGCTGACATCGGTGGGCGTGCTCCTGATCTCGGCCGCGCTGACGGCCGGTCTGCCCAGCGCCTGGACCCTGTTCGGGCCCGACCGGGTAAGCGGGGCTGGCCTGCCCGCGGCCACGGCGGCCGTCTTCGGCGTGGCCTGCGGCACCTTCATCCTGGGCGTCATGGTGCTGCTGATCGAGCCGGATGCGGACGCCGCCGCCGCACCCGCGCGCCCAGTCGAACCTGCCGGACCGGCGACAGGCGCGGGCGCCGAGCCGGCGGCGGAGTCGTCCGCGGCGCCGGGCGCGACGGTCACCCCGGCGACGGCCGACACGCCGGTGGTGGAGGACGCACCTCCGTCGTGACGATGCGCGGTCGCCGGTCTGCTCCCCGGGCCCGGATCTCGTTGCCCGATCTCACCCCGTTCGCCGGCGGTCGGCTCGAGGTCCGTCGGGACGCGGACGACGGATGAGCGGCCGATGAGCCCCGAACCGGGTCACGTCTGGGTGGACGGGCAGGTGCTGCCGGCCGACGGGCCGCACCTCTCGGTCTTCGACCGCGGCTTCCAGCTGGGGGACGGTGTCTTCGAGACGCTGCGTGCGCGGGCCGGCCGACCGACCGAGCTGGCCGAGCATATCCGGCGCCTCCGTCGATCCGCCGATGGCCTGGGCATCGAGTTGCCCGATGGACTGGAGGGGCGCCTGGAGCGGGCGATCGCGGACGTGCTGGCGGCGGACGGATTGGGCGGACGGGACGGTGATGCCTCCGTCCGCATCACGGTCAGCCGCGGCCCCAGCACGCAGCGCGGTCTGCTGCCGCCCGAGCCGGGCCCGCCGGCGACGATCGCGGTCCAGGCGTGGGCCATCGTGCCCGCGCCGGTCGAGCTGGTGGAGCGCGGGCTGCGCGTCGTGGCGAGCGCCGTGCGCCGCGACGTGGAGGATCCACTGGCCGGCCTCAAGACGACGAGCCGCGCCGGATACGTCTACGCGCGCCTTGAGGCGCGCCGGGCCGAGGCCGACGATGCCCTCTTCCTGACCACCGACGGCTACCTGTCCGAGGCGACCTCGGCCAACGTCTTCCTGATCCGTCGCGGCGAGCTGGCCACGCCGAACCTCGCCTGCGCCGTGCTGCCGGGCACGACGCGTGACTGGCTGTTGCGCTGGGCGACGTCGGTCGGCCTGGTACCCGTGGAGACGTGGCTGACGACGCGCGACCTGCTCGAGGCCGACGAGGCGTTCCTCTCGAGCAGCGTGGCCGGCGTGCTGCCCGTCACCCGGTTCGAAGGCCACCCGGTGGGCACGGGCGCACCGGGGCCGTGGACGCGCCGAGCGCGCACCGACCGGGAGGCGTTCATCAAGGGCGATCCGGACGTGATCCCGACGTGACCCGCGATGAGCTCATCCGCGACACACGAGCCCTCGTCGAGGAGGGCGAGCGCCTGCGGCTCGAGCCCGCTCTCGTCGCGCTGCGCGGCTGGCTGCGCCGTTCCGATGCCCTGCTGGCCTCCGCCTGGGGCTCGATGGACCGCTACCACCTCGCCTGGCTGGCGGTCGGACGCCCGGCCGATGCGCCTCGGGGTCGGCCCATGACCCCCGACGAGGAGGCCGCGTACGTGCGGGCCGTCGCGGAGCAGAAGACGGCGGCCCTGCGCATGAGCCTGCGCGCCGTGGAAGAGCAGGGCATGCCGTTCCGCGGCGAGACGCCTACCGCGCGGACCACCAGCTGACGCCGGCCATGAGCAGGATCTCGAGCGGGCCGAGCGGGGTGAACTGCGGCGCCAGCCAGTCGAGGAACGGCGTCGACGCGAGCCGCTCCGCGAGGGTCAACGCCGAGCCCGGCAGGGTGATCTCCGCGTAGAGATACAGCAGGACCGTGCCCACGCACCACGTCGGGACGCCCAGGCCGGCTGCCAGCAGCGGGATGCGCCCCGCGCCACGGTGGGGCCGACCGTGCCACGCGCCGAACGCCGTTGCTCCCCCGACCAGCCACCCCACGGCGACGGCCACCACCAGCAGGCCGCCGCCCAGGTCGAACACGCCGCCGGTCACCAGCCACGACAGGGCGCCGGCGATGACGCCGCCGAAGCCGGCCAGCAGGGCCAGGTCGAGCCGCGGTGTGATCAGTCCCGGCGCGGGCGGAGGCGTCGGATACCGCTCGCTCGGCGGTCGGTCGAGCCGTCGGGCGGCCGGAGGGCGGACCTCACCGGGCCGCGGCGTCGAGGCGTCGTCCATCTCCGCCACTGTACCGCCGCCGCTAGACTTGTCGGCCATGAGCCACCCGGCCCTGGGTCTGCCACCCCTCGACCATCGCGCCGGCCTGCCGGAGGCCGCGCGCCGCCTGCGCGCCGCGCGCACCCGTCTCGCCGCGACCGGTCTTCAGGCGGCCGTCAAGCAGGATCCGACCCTGACCGAGCGCCATGACGAGCTGGCCCTGCGCGAGTTGCTGCGCGACGCCGATCGACACCTGGAGCAGCTGGCCCAGGCGATGGAGACCGGCCAGCCCCATCTGGTCACGACCTACGCCGAGTGGGTCCAGCCGGCCTATCGCCGGCGGCATGTGCCGGCCGGGGACCAGGCCGCCCTCCTGCGCGGCCTCGCCGACGCGGCCTCGACCGTCCTGTCACCGAGCGAGACGGAGGCGCTGGCGGGCTACGTGATGGCGTGGCTCCAGGTGCTCGAGTTCCATCGCCGCCTGCCCGGCGATCACAAGGGCAATGCCGCGGCGCGCTTCATCTGGAAGGGCGCCGGCATCCTCGACGACTCGATCATCTGAGCGACGACGGGCAGCCAGGGCGATGACCATCAAGTGGGTCAAGAGCGACCCGCTCGTCATGAACGGCGAGCCGTTCTGCTACAACACGCGTCTCACCGTGCGCAACCTGCTGGAGATGCGGGCCAACGGCCTGACGCCGCGGCAGATGCTCATCGAGAACCCGGAGCTGCGGTGGGTCGGCATCGCCGAGGCCTATCGCTACGCGGCCGACCATCCCGCCCGATATGCCGACTTCTTCGCCGCCGACGGTCTCCTGCGCGGGCCGGGCTTCACGTCCGACGAGGCGGCCGACCTGCCTGAGCATCTGCGCGAGCTGAACGGCATCGTGGTGACCGCGCCGCGCGGGGCCGGCCATCAGGCCGATGATACGATTGACTGAGCATCTATCGCCCCGAGGTCCCACCGCATGACCGATACGCCCGCGTTCGAGCCCCCCGCTCCGGCCACCACCATGGCGGCACCGAGCGAGGCCGCCCCTGGCGTGCCGGACGCACCGGTGTTCGATGCCGAAGCGCGGGCGACCGAGCTGGCCATCCTGGACGGCCTGCGTACGGTGGTCGATCCGGAGATCGGCATGAACGTCGTGGAGCTGGCCCTCATCAAGCAGATCATCCTCGGCCGGGAGCAGACCGAGATCAAGATGATCCTGACCACGCCCTTCTGCCCGTACGCGGGCGCCATGATCCAGCAGGTCAAGGAAGCGACCGAGGAGGTCATGGGCCATGAGGTCAAGGTCACCCTGCTGGCGGAACGCTGGGACCCGCGCGACGCCGGCCTGATCTGGTGACCCACCCCACGCCGGCCTGACCGGGTGATGCGCGCCTCATGACCGCGCGGCGCCCGCGCATCGCGACGAGCGGCGTCGCCACCGGGCGCGGTGACGACGGCACGACCGGGCTCCTCTTCGGCGGCCCCCGCGTGGCCAAGGACGATCCCCGGACCGAGGCGTACGGCACGATCGACGAGGCCGTGGCGGCCCTGGGCATGGCGCGCGCCGAGTTGATGGCCGATCCCGCCGCTGCTCCCTCTGGCTCGATCACCTCAGCTCGCCTCGTGGAGTCGATCCTGCACCTGCAGCGCGAGCTGTTCGTGGTCGGCGCCGAGTTGGCCACCGGGCCGCACGCCGCGGACCGACTGGTGGACGGCACCACGCGCGTCAGCGAGGCGATGGTCGACGCGCTCGAGGCGACCCTGGCGGAGTACGAGGCGGCGATCGTCATGCCGCGAGAGTTCGTGGTACCCGGTGAGACCCGGGCCTCGGCGGCCCTCGAGCTGGCCCGCACCATCGTCCGTCGCGCGGAGCGCCGCGTGGTCACCCTGCACCGGGCGGACGGCATCGCGGGGCCGTGGCTCCTGCCCTACCTCAACCGCCTGGCCGATCTCCTGTGGATCCTCGCGCGCGCTGCCGAGCAGGCTGCATCCCGACCCGCCGTCCCGGCCCGAACGGATGCCCGGCGACCGCGCCGCCCGCGGCGCACCGCCTAGCGGCGATCGTCGTCCTTGGCGAAGTGCTCGTGGCGGAAGTGGCCGAAGAAGCCCTTCGACAGCTCGGCGTGGAAGGTGGCCTCCGGCACGTAGACGGGCAGGGCCTCAAGCTCCGCGGCCGTGTGGTCGGTCACGACGCCGACGGCCGAGATGCTCGTCACGCAGTCGGAGCTGAGCACCCGTTGCGCACCCGCCACGGTCACGATGAGGCCGTGGAAGACGTCTTCCTCGCGGCTGCCCAGCACCTCGAAGACCGTGCCTGCGGTCCGGCCCTCCGAGCCGAGCACCGCCGTGTGGGGCGGGATGGCCTTCCAGGAGATCGGTGTGTCATCCGGCACGTGGCACCTCACACAGGGTTCTCGACAACACTGGCTAGACTAGTCCGCGGCGCACGGATCCGCCGTGCGGCCACATGACCGTCGTCTGACGGTCGAAGGAGTCCCGACACGTGATCAACAACGACCCTCGCCGACCAGACCCGACGCGGGCCTCTCCGTCGACCGGTCCCG
>JBIOID010000128.1:0-5829 GCA_044449585.1 Candidatus Limnocylindrales bacterium | reverse complement strand
GGGCGGAGTCGCCGGGGTCGGGCTCGTGACGGTCATCGTCACCTCGTCAGCGGGGACGGCGTCCGGCGCTCGGGGCGGGACGGGTCCGCCGGTTGTACGCGGATCCGCGTGCCATGGATGAAACGCGTCGTGACCGGCCGCATCGCGCGGGGTGGTCGTCCGCCCGATTGACGCGCCGCGGCGGTCTGCCTACGATGCCCGGACGCCCCGGTCGCCAGGGGGCGCACCAGCAGGAGAGATACCGCCCATGGCTCGCTCGATGTGGCGGGGGGCCGTCCAGTTCGGGCTGGTCACGATCCCCGTCAAGCTCTACCTGGCCACGGAGTCGAACGCCGGCCTGAGCTTCAACCTGCTCCACAAGACGTGCCTCACGCGCGTCCAGATGCGCACGTGGTGCCCCTACCACGAGGAGTACATCAGCCGGGCCGACACGGTCCGCGGCTTCGAGTACGCCAAGGGTCAGTACGTCGTCATCGACGACGCCGACCTGGAGAACGTACCCCTCAAGACCGTCCGCTCGATCGAGATCGAAACGTTCGTGCCCGCCCGAGGGGACGGCGAGGCGGCCCGCTTCGTCAAGTCGGCCTACTACCTCGAGCCCGAGCAGATCGGCCGCAAGGCCTTCTACCTGCTCCAGGATGTGCTGCGCGAGGATGGCCTCAGTGCCATCTGCAAGATCGTCATCAAGGACCGCGAGGCGCTCGCGGCGATCGACCCGTACCAGCGCACGATGCTCCTCTCCACGCTCTACTGGCCCGACGAGGTGCGCTCGGTCGAGGAACTGGATCTGCCCGACGAACAGCAGACCTTCAAGCCCGCCGAGGTGGCCATGGCGCGCAACCTGGTGGCGGCCATGACCACCCAGTTCGACTCGACGCAGTACCACGACGAGTACCGCGCCGCGCTGCTCAAGGTCATCGACGCCAAGGTGGCCGGCGAGGAGGTGGAGCGGCCGGCCGAGGCGGCCCCGGCCACCGGCAAGCTGGTCGACCTGATGAGCGTGCTCGAGGCGAGCGTCGCAGCCGCGCGGGCGTCGCGGTCGGGACCGGAGGTCGCCGAGACGACCCCGGCCGATGCGGCTGCGCCGACCGACGTCCGTTCGCGTGCCCGCCCGGGCGCCAAGTCCCGGGCCAAGGCCGGTGTCGCCAAGGCCGAGGTGGCCGAGGTGGCCGAGGAGGCGACGGCTCCGACGCGTCGGCGCAAGTCGGCCTAGTACGGCCGATCGCCCGTCCTCGCTGGTGCCCGACGAGGGCCAGCTTTCGCTGGAACTCGGCGGCGCGCCGGCGGCCTCGCCCGCGTCCGGCTCGAAGCGTCGTGCCCGGTTCCGACCGATGGAGCCGATCGTCGGCGACGGCCCCTTCGACGATCCTGGCTACCGGTTCGAGCCATGGTGGCCGGGTACCCGCGTGCTGGTGACCGTGTCCGAGGGCACCGTCCGACTGGACGCACGCCACCTGGCCGATCCCCTCACGGCGTTCCCGGAGATGCGCGCGGTCGCCGACCTCGTACCGCGCATCGGACCACACGTGCTGGACGGGGCGCTCCTCGTCCTCGATGGCGACGGGCGGCCCGACAGCGACCTCCTGCGCGAGCGCCTCTCGTGGCCCGAGGTGCGCGACGGCACGCCGGCGTTCGTGGCCAGCGACCTGCTGATGGCGGCCGGGGTGGACCTGACGCAGCAGCCCTTCCGGACGCGTCTCGAGCGACTGGTCGACCTCCTCCAGGAGGCGGACTGGTGCATGGTCGCGCGAGGCTATGAAGGGGAGGGCCTCGCCGTTGCCCAGGCCCTCGAGTCGATGGGCTTGACCGCCATGTCGGCGCGCCACCTGGACTCTCGCTACCGGGCGGGTCCATCGCGTGGCGCGTGGCTGCGCCTGCCCCTGCGGCCGTCGGAACCGCCCACACGGCCGCCCACGCTGGCGCTCATCCAGCGGCTCGGCCTCTAGCGACCGTCCCGGGCGCGTTGCGCAGCTCCGCCTCCGCCTCCGCGACGTGCGCCAGCACGGCATCGCGCAGGCGGTCGAGTGAGGCCTGGATGTCGCGGGTGGTCGTCGAGATGGAGGTCAGCGACGCCTTCATCCGGCGGACCGCCTCGAGTTCCTCCTTCACGCCGCTCAGGGCCGTGTGGATGGCCGCCACGTCCAGGTCGGCCGGCTGCTCGCGCTGCGTGGCGAGGGCCAGGAGACGGGCCAGGCGCACCGCCGCCTCGAGGGTCGCGCGGTCCGGAGCCTCCGGATCGACGACGCAGTAGACGTCGCCGGCGCGCACGTCGAACGGCGCGATCCCGGCCGGTGCGTGGGCTGGCGTGAAGACGACCAGCCCGACCGCGGCGTCGCGGTTGGTGCGGGCTTCGCGCAGCTCGTCGCGCATCGCCCGGCCCGACATGATGCGGTCCTTCGCCTCGATGACCACGCGCAGTTCGGCTCCGCCGGCAAGGCCGGGGTCGAGCGTGAGGACGAAGTCCCCCTTCTTGGAGGCGATCGTCGCTCCCGCCTCAGTGCCCGTCCGGTCCAGCAGATCGCCGCACCCGCGGGCGATGTCGCCGAGGATGTCCGCCAGGAGATCCTCGAAGTCGGCGCCCTTGACCGTCGAGCGCGCCCGTTCGGCGCCGCGCGCCGCCGCCGCCGCCTCGATCGCCGTCAACCGGTCGTTGAGCTTGCCGAAGCCCTCCGTCACCTCAAGGCGGAACTGGTGCAGCGGCGAGTTGAGGCGAGTCGGGTCGAGGAGCACGGCGAGGCGCGATGCGTCACCGTCGAAGTAGCCGCCCAGCAGCTCGCGCATGCGGCCGATGGCGCTGTCACGGCGGTGCTCGTCGAACAGGTCGTCGACGAAGGTCCGCAGCGCCCCCCGGTCGCCGAGGAACCGCTCCAGCGTGCGGGGCAGGCGGCCATCACCATCGGCGAAGTTGAGGCGCAGGGCTTCCTCGAGCGCGCGTCCGGCCTGCTCGTTGGCCGCCTGGGTGCGCGCCAGCAGCGTCTCGAACTCGCGGCGCACGACATCGACGTTCACCGACACCCCGGCGTCCTGCAGCGCCGTGAGGCCGATGCGCAGCGCCCGCTCAACGATGGCGGGTCGCTCCTCCGCCGGGCGGGCGGCCAGGTAGGCCGCCGCGGACGGGTCGGTCACGACCAGGCCCGTGACGAGGATGCGGTCGCCGTCGATCAGGATCGACGGCGCGTCCGGGACGGCCCGGGAGGGCTCCGGCGGTCGGCCGCGCACCGGCAGGGCGACCGGGCGCAGGGCCGGGACGATGGTCGCGGCATCCATCGGGGCCCCCCTATCGCTCGCGCAGGGCGGTGCGTTCCGCCAGGGCGATGGCGGCCGCACCGGCGAGCGCGACGACCGAGGGCAGGACCAGCAGGCGCGTGTCGAGGGCGAGCGCGACGAACAGGTAGATGGCGACGACGGCGCAGACCGCGACGTCCGTGGCGGTGTTCATGACGGGATCGTGGGCGCCGTTCGTGCCAGCTCCGATGGCACGACGCGTCGTCGCTAGGATGGGTCCATGCGCCAGCGTCCGAGGACCGATGTGAGCGGTGCGTCCGCGCCGTCGGCCGGGGCAGGCCGGTCGCGCATCGCCCGGGCCCCGCTCCTGGTCGTCGCCCTCGCGCTGCTCGCCTCGTGTGGCGGCGGTGCCGTCCCGCCCACGAGCGCAGTGCCGGGCGGCCCGTCCACCGCGCCGGGCGGCAGCGCGGTCGCGCCGTCGTCGGGCGTGACCCCCCGCCCCATCGCGACGACCACAGCGACAGGGAGCGCCACCGTGACATCGACGCCGCCGCCCAGCCCGACCGCCCGTCCGCCGTTCGCCATGGCCTCGTCCGCGTTCGCCGATGGGGCGGGAGTCCCCGCTCGCTACACCTGCTCGGGCGTCGATGCCTCGCCGCCCCTCAGCTGGCGCGACGCCCCGGCGGGCACCGTCGCGTACGCCCTGCTCGTGGTCGACCCCGATGCCGCGGGGTGGGTGCACTGGGTGGCGGTCGACATCCCGGCCGATCGGGCCAGCCTCGCGGCCGGGATCCCGGTCGGGGTCCAGGGTCGCAACAGCTTCGGAGGGGTGGGCTACCGCGGGCCCTGCCCGCCGGTCGGCTCAGGCACCCACCACTACGTGTTCACGCTGTACGCGCTCTCGAAGCGTCTCGGGCTGAGCGGCGTGCCGACCGCGGCGGCCGTCCGCGCCGCCGCCGCGCACGTGACCCTTGGCACGACCCACCTCACGGGCACCTTCCGGCGCTGAGGGCTGCTCGAAGCTGCGACCGATGGCCATGCCGGTCCAGGATGGCCGGAACGGCCTAGAGCACCTTGCCGGGATTGAGGATGCCCTGCGGGTCGAGTGCGGCCTTGAGCGCGCGCATCACGCGCATGGCGTCGGGGCCGCGCTGGGCTTCCAGGTAGGCCCGCTTGGCCACGCCAGTGCCGTGCTCGCCGGTGATGGTGCCGCCCAGGTCCAGGGCGACGCGGTAGATGCGGCCCCGCGCGGCGTTGATGCGGGCCTCGGCGGTGGGGTCGTCCCGGTCGACCACGAAGGTCGGGTGCAGGTTGCCATCACCGGCGTGACCGAAGACGCCGACCGGCAGACCGACCTCCGCGCTGATGGCCTCGATCGCGTCGAGCAGCTCGGGCACCCGGCTGCGGGGCACGCCCACGTCGTCCATGCGCGCGACGCCCGCCTGTTCGAGGGACCAATGGGCCTTGCGGCGCGCCTCGCGCAACCAGTCGGCCTCGGTCGCATCGGCCGCCCGGGCGAGCTCGGTCGCCCCGGCCGCGCGGCAGGCCGCCTCCGCCCGGTCCAGCTCATCGGCCGCCCCCACACCGGCGTCGGACTCGATGAGCAGCATCGCCCCGGCATCCTCGGGCAGGCCGACGCGCAGGGCGGCATCGACCGCGCGGATCGTGAAGCGATCCATCAGCTCCAGGGTCACCGGCACCAGGCCGGCGGCGGTGATGCCGGCGACGCCTCGACCGGCGTCGTGCACCGAGGCGAAGAAGGCCAGCAGCGTCAGCTTGGGCGGCGGTGCCGGGCGCAGCCGCAGGGTCGCCTCGGTGATGATGCCGAGCGTGCCCTCCGAGCCGATGAAGAGGTGGGTCAGGTCATAGCCGGCGACATCCTTGATGGTCTTGCCGCCCGTTCGGATGACCGTGCCGTCGGCCAGTACGACCTGCAGCCCCAGCACGGCGTCGCGTGTCACGCCGTACTTGAGGCAGCGCAGCCCGCCCGAGTTCTCGGCCAGGTTGCCGCCGATCGTGCACGTCTCGAAGCTCGCCGGATCGGGCGCGTAGAACAGCCCGACCGCCTCCGCCGCGCGGCCCAGGTCGGCGTTGATGACACCCGGCTGGACGACGGCGACCAGGTTGGCCTGATCGATCTCCAGGATGGCGGCCATGCGCGTCATGACCACCGTCAGGGCCCCTGCGACGCCGGTCGCGCCGCCGGACAGGCCGGTGCCCGCACCGCGCGGGACCAGCGCCACGCCGTGGGCCGCGGCGAGGCGCACGATGGCCGCCACCTCGGCGGTGGAGGTCGGGAAGGCGACGGCCAGCGGCATCCCGGGGTGGAGGTACTCGGTCTCGTCGAAGCGGTAGGCCTCGACCTCGACCGGATCGATCACCAGGCGCAAACCCGGCATCGCCCCCCGCAGGCCGTCCAGGAAGGCACCGCCGGCGCTCACGTCAGGCCGCCGACGCTCACGTCAGGCGGTCGCGCGCGAGCGCGGTGCGATGCGCCGATAGGCCCGGCCCACGACGACCACCGCCGGCAGGCGGTCGAGCAGCTCGCCCATCGCGCCTGCGTCGAGGGAGCCATCGCGGCGAGCGACGAGCAGGCGACCCTCC
>JBIOID010000127.1:0-5851 GCA_044449585.1 Candidatus Limnocylindrales bacterium | reverse complement strand
GTTGCTGAGCGTCGCGCCCGCTACAGCCACGCGCAGGCCAACAACCGCTCTGCTGGTCGCCGCGTCTCCCATCGCGCTGGACGCTAAGCGACAACGGAGTCGGCGGTGGCCCGATCTGGAGCGGCAACGGCGTCGGCGGTGGCCCGATCTGGAGCGGCAACGGCGTCGGCGGCGCCGTTGCCCAAGGACGCCGCGGCCCGGCGTGGCCCGGCCCAGACCCAGCGGCGGAGCTGCGCCCCCCGCGGCCCAGACCCCATGGCTACGAGCGGCCGCGCGTCTCCAGCAGGATCAGGGTGAGTTCCTGGGGCACGGACGAGGGGGTCACGGTCAGGCGCGCCTGGGGGGCGGGTGGCTGGCCCACGCCCATCTCGTGCAGGAAGCGGGCCAGCTCGCGGGCGCCCTCGGCTTCGTCCTCGGCGACCGGCAGGGGTACCACCAGGTTGGCGTCGAGCTGGGCCACCAGCTCCGACGCGCGGGCCGGTGTCAGGCGGCCGCCGATCGGCACGCAGACGACGTCGACCGGTCCGATCTCGCCGAGCATCGCCTCGCTGAGGGGGTGGCCGATATCCCCGAGGTGGGCCGCGTGGAGCCCGTCGAGCTCGTAGACGAAGGCCACGTTCGGACCGCTGACGGCGCCCTTCTGGTCGTCGCGGTAGGTGCGCACGCCGCTGATGAGCACATGGCGCACCTCGAATTCGCCGGGGCCGTCGAGCATGAAGGCGGACTCGAGGCTGGTCGGGCGAACCACCCGCCCGTCGCTGGCGGCGTGCGCGCCACGCTTCCCGCGCGCCACGTCCGGGTGTGGATCGGCATGACTGTAGGTCACGATGTCGGCCGTCAGCCCCCGCCCGGTGGGCCCGACCACGCTGCGGTAGGCATCCGCCGCAACGGTGCCCTCCTTGCCCCGCAGGCGCACACATCCGCCGCCGTACGAGGTGATCTCCACGTGCCGATTCTGCCAGACAAACGTGAACGGGGAGCGCCTGCCCAATCGGCGCTCCCCGTTCGGAGGGAGGGAGAGGGAACTGGGAAGCGGTGGGCTTCTCAATTCCGTGACGCGTACGCTACCCGGCCAGCGTGAAGCGACAAGCGCCCACACGATGAAGAAACCGACATCTTGCCCGGCCCATCGCCGGCGCCCCTCCGGGTGCCGCGGGGCCGCCTACATCGACTCCGGAGCGGAGATGCCCAGCAGCCCGAGCGCGTTGGCCAGGGCCAGGCGGGTCGCCTCGACCAGGCGCAGCCGCGCCGCGGAGGTCGCCGGCTCGGCCGCATCGACCACCCGGCGGTCACGGTAGTAGGCGTGGAACGTGGTCGCCAGCTCGGTGGCGTAGGCCGGGAGGCCCTGCGTCTCCTCCGCCGCGGCCGCGTCGTGCACGACTTCCGGCAACCGCAGCACGATCTTGGCCAGGCCAAGGGCGACCTCATCATCGACCAGGCTACCGGCCGATGAGGCGGCCGGGTTGAGGCCGGCCTCGGCCGCCTTGCGCAGCAGCGACGCGATGCGCGCGTGCGCGTACTGGACGTAGTACACGGGGTTCTCGGCCGACTGCCTCTTGGCCAGCTCGATGTCGAAGTCGATGCCCACGGACGCGCCGCGGGCGGCGAAGAACCAGCGCGCCGCATCGACGCCGATCTCGCTCAACAGCTCGTCCAGCGTGATGAACTCGCCGGCCCGCTTCGACATGGAGACCTCCTGGCCGTCGCGCACGAAGCGCACCCAGGCCATGAGCAGGACGCGTACCGCATCGACCGGCAGGTCCATCGCCTGCGCCGCGTTGCGCAGGCGGGCGACCGTGCCGTGATGGTCCTGGCCCCACAGGTAGAGCAGCTCGTCGAAACCGCGCTGCCACTTGTCCAGCACGTACCCGATGTCCGACCCGAAGTACGTGTACTCACCGTTCGAGCGGCGTACGACGCGGTCCTTGTCGTCACCGAACGTGGTGGACCGGAACCACAGCGCCCCATCCTGCTCGTACAGGGCGCCCGCGGCGTGCAGTCGCTCGACCGCCCGGGCCACCCAGCCGTCCGCGTACAGGGACCCCTCGCTCTTCCACACGTCGAAGTGCACGCCGAGGCGCGCGAGGGAGGCCTCGACGCCGGAGCGGACGCGCTCGGAGGCCCACCGCCCGATGACCTCGTCGGCGTCGGCCCCGGGATTGGCCGCGCTCAGCAGGACGTCCGGTGGGACGGCCACGGCAAGGTCCGCGACGTAGGCGCCGTGATAGCCATCCTCGGGGATCGGCCGACCGTCCCGCAGCGCCGTGACCGACGCGCCGAGATGGCGCACCTGCGCCCCGAAGTCGTTGAAGTAGTACTCACGGGTGACGTGATGGCCGGCGCCCTCCAGGACGCGGCACAGGAGGTCACCGACGAAGGCGCCCCGGGCGTTGCCGATGTGCAGCGGGCCGGTCGGGTTGGCCGACACGAACTCGACGTTGACGCGCCGGGGTCGGGCGGGCACGAGGCGACCGAACGCCGGGCCCGCCGCGAGCGCGCCATCGAGCGCCGCTTCCACCCAGGCAGGGGCGAGGCCGATGTTGATGAAGCCCGGCGGTGCCACGGCGATCGTGCCCACCGGCGATGACCCGCCGGTCGCCGCCGCCGCAGCCTGCTCGGCCTTGACCGCGGCCACCAGCGCCTCCGCGATGGCCAGCGGCGCCCGCCGCAGCGGCCGCGCCAGCTGCAGCGCAAGGTTCGTCGCCAGGTCGCCGTGGGCGGGGTCGGCCGGCCGAGCCACCTCGATCGGCGGTCGCTGATCGTCGCTGAGGCTGGGCAGCGCACCCCCGACTTCCGCGGCCCGCCACCCACGCTCGAGCAGGTCGTGCACGGCCTCGCGGGCGGGCAGCACCGGATGGGGCTCGGACGGGCTGGACATGAGCAGAGCGTAATGGTTCCCGCGCGCCGCCGAAGGTCCTGGTCCGGACGGCTGAATGCGGTGCTGCGCGACAACGTGCGCCGTGGGGTGGTGTGGGCAGGTGTGCAGTGAGGTGCGGTAAAGAGGGATACTGAGGTCCTAGACAGGTACAGGACCTGGGCGCACCATGGACGCATCCATCGGATAGCGGCGCCGGTCTCATCGGCGCCCGGCCATCATCGGAAAGGGCGTCAAATGTCATTCACGGTTCTCTCCCGGTCACCATCGTCGGGCCTCCGGCGCGGTCGAGCGGCCGTGCTCGGCGCCAGCCTCCTGGCGGTCGGTGCGCTGCTCGTCCCGGCGGCCGTCGCCGCCCACACACCCGGCGCCTCGTTCTCGTGCCAGGACAACACCACCGTCCTGACCGTGGACCTGACGAACTACAACCAGAACGTCACCAACACGGTCGACGTCAGCATCGACGGCACGGCCGTCAGCGGCTCGCCGTTCACCTTCGGCAGCAGCTTCCATGACAGCTGGACGGCCTCACCCGCGTGGGATCCGCACTCGGCCGTCGTCGACATCAAGGCCGGCGACGACCCGACCGGCTCGCAGGGCTGGACCAAGACGATCAACCTGAAGGCCGACGCCTGCGTCGAGGCGACCCCGACCGAGTCAGCCACCCCCACCGAGTCAGCCACCCCGACCGAGTCGGCGACCCCCACCGAGTCGGCGACCCCCACCGGGTCGGCTGAGGCGTCGAGCGGGAGCTCGGCTACGCCCACGGGATCGGCCGAAGCCTCGAGCGGCACCCAGGTGACGCCGCCCGCGACGAACACGGACGGGCCGAGCGGTGGCTCCAGCAATGGCGTCCTGCTCTTTGTCCTGGCGCTCATGGGTCTCGCCACCACGGGCATCCTCGTCCTGGTCCCGAACCCGGTGAACCGCCGCCGCCGCTGATCCGATGAACCCGGGCGCGCCCGATGCGCGCCCATCCGCGCCGCCAGAGACGGACGCCGGCCCCCTGAACCGGCGTCCGTTCTCTGTTGCCCGCGACTCGGCGCGCTACGCGATGTCGACCTGGAGACCGGGGCGGGCGAGCTCGACCGGGCCGCTGTAGACCGACCGCGCCGCCGGGAGCGCCCCCTTCGCGGCCTCGTCCAGGATGTGCGTCAGGATGAGGCGACTGGCCGCCCCCTCACGGGCCGCCCGACCGGCTTCGGCGGCGGTCAGATGCTCGACCTGGTCGACCGGTTCGGCGCCGCCGAAGCTGGCCTCTGAGAGCAGCACGTCCCCCGGCCGCAGCAGCGCCAGCAGATCCCCCGGCCGTCCGCAGTCGCCCGAGTAGACGAGCCCGCGCGCGGTGCCCGGCGCATCGCCGTCATCGATCGCGATGCGGAAGCCGAAGCTCGAATCGGTGTGCGTCACGCGTCCCACGTCGATCCGGAACGGCCCGACCTGGCGTGTCCCCGGCGCGAGGTCGGGCCGCGCCTCGAGCACGTCGAGGAAGCCCGCTTCGCCGTTCAGCTCGTCGTAGCGCCGGCGCAGGTCGGCGGGTGCGTGAAGCGCGACGCGGCCCGGAGCGTGCGGCGCATACATCAGGAAGTGGCGCAGCGGGACGAGGTCGATGTGATGGTCCGGGTGCAGGTGGCTCACGAAGATGGCCGTGAGGCTGGCCGGATCGCGCCGCCGGGCGAGGCCGGTGAAGCTGCCGTGGCCCAGGTCAAGCACCAGGGCGGCCGCGCCGGCCTCCACCAGGTAGCACGAGGACGTGCGCGGCCGGCGCGTGTAGGCGGGCCCCGGCCCGATGACGGTCAGGCGCATCTCAGGCGTCCGACGCCGCGAGCGTCGGCTCGGCCGGGGCGGCCTCCGCCAGCTCGATGGTCACCGGACCGGCCCCTCGGCGGAACGCCAGGCGGTCGTAGCCGGCGGCCCGGATGGCGGCATACGCCCCGTCGAGCGCGGCCGCGAAGCTGTGCACGCGGTGCGCGTCCGATCCGGCCACGACGCGCTGGCCGCCCAGGGCACGGAAGCGCGCGACGGCCGCCGGCGGCGGGTAGGTCTCGCCGGGATGCGGGAACGGTCCCGGCAGGTCGCCGCGCAGGCCGGAGCTGTTGACCTCCAGGGCGGCGCCGCTCTCCACGAGCGCCACCAGCAACGGCTCGTAGACGGCGGCGTTCACCTCGTACTCGAACGGCCCGTAGAGCGGCGTCAGCCAGCGCTTGATGACGTCGAGGTGGCCGATGGTGTCGAACAGCCCGCTGTGGATGGCGTCCGTCACCTCCGCCCAGTACCAGGCGCTGGCCGCGTGGACGGTCCGCGTCGCGGTCCAGGCCGTGGCGGTCGCGCGACTGGCGAGGGGATGGCCCCGCGCCAGGTGCACCGAGCCGATCACGTAGTCGTACGGGTGGTCGCGCAGATGCTCGCCGATGACCTCCTCGTAGCGCCGCTGGTAGGTGATCTCGACGCCGAAGCGGATGAACGGCCGCCCGTCCCACCGCTCGGCCGCCTCGCGCACGGTCCGCAGGCGCCGGTCGTAATCGCTGTAGGCGAACGAGGGCGCCCCGGGCTCGAAATCGAGGTGATCGGTGATGGCCAGCTCGGCCACGTGGCGGGTGCGCGCCAGCGCCGCATAGGCGTCGATCGGCACATCGGCGTCGGGCGACAGGTCCGTGTGCAGATGGGCGTCGAGCGGCAGGTCAAGGGCGTCCAGGGCTCCATCCGGGTCGGCCATCGGCCAAGCGTACAGGAGGCGCGCCCCCATCTGGGGCATACCGCGGTCGTGACCGTCGAGTAGCATCGCCTCGATGCGCCGGTCGCAGGCCCGGCGGTTATGGGGTGCCATCGGTTGCTCGTCGTGGTCATGCCGGCCTACAACGCGGCCAAGACGCTCGAGCGCACGTACCGCGACATCCCGCACGACATCGTCGACCACATCATCCTCGTCGACGATGTCTCGCGCGACGAGACGGTCGAGATCGCCCAGCGCCTGGG
>JBIOID010000126.1:0-5882 GCA_044449585.1 Candidatus Limnocylindrales bacterium | reverse complement strand
TTCGATGATCCGCTCCAGGAGCTGTTCCACCTCAACGCCACGCGCTTCCGGGCGGCCCGTATCGTGGTCGACACGAGCCTCCACATGGGCGAGATGACCGAAGAGCAGGCCGTTCGCCACATGGTCGAGAAGGCGGCCATGCCCGAGGCGACGGCCCGGGCGGAGGTCGGACGCTACTGCGCCTGGCCGACGCAGGCCTCCGCCTACCTCACGGGCTGCCTGGAGATCCTGCGCATCCGGTCGGCCTGGCTGGCCACGCACGGCCACGCCGGCCCGCCCGCTGAGGCGCCGGTCGCCCTCCTGCGGCGCTTCCATGACGACCTGGCCGGGTCCGGCGCGCTGCCCCTCGGGCTGGCGGAACGGGCGGTCATGGGCGGCTGACCGCCGCTCGCGCGCTGCTATGCTCGGGCGGTGATGATGGCGCCCGGCTCGACGCGCATCCTGCTGGTCGACGACGATCCCAACCTGCTGGTCTTCCTCGCCGGTCAGCTCCGCTCGGACGGTTTCGAGGTCCAGACGGCGCGCGACGGCCAGGAGGCGCTGCGGCGGCTCGAGGGTGCCTGGCCGGACCTGCTGATCATCGACCTGCTGATGCCGCGCTTGGACGGGCTCACCCTGGCCCGCCAGGTCAAGGCGCGCGCCGACCTGCCCATCATCGTCCTCTCCGCCATCGACGCCGGCGACAGCAAGGCCGAGGCGCTGGAAGAGGTGGCCGAGGACTACATCACCAAGCCCTTCCATTACCCGGAGCTGCGCGCGCGGATCACCCGCGTCCTGCGCCGGGTGGGCGACCGCGTGCCGTCCGGGCGGCTCGACCTGGGGCGCGGTGTCGTCCTGGACCTGCAGCGCCGGCGCATCCTGGTCGACGAGCACGAGGTCCACCTGACCCCCGTCGAGTCGCGCCTCCTCTACGCTCTGGCGGCCCACATCGACACGGTCGTGACCACGGAGACCCTGCTGGCGCGCGGCTGGTCGGAGACCGAGGCGCCCGACCCCAGCTACGTCTGGGTGACCATGCGCCGCCTGCGGCGCAAGCTGGAGCGCGACCCCGACGCGCCCGTCTACCTGGAGACCGTGCGCGGCGTCGGCTACCGGCTGAATCGCGCGCCCGCCGGCTGAGGCCCGGATGCGCCCCCTGGCCCTGCGCTCGCGCCTGACGCTGGCGCTCGCCGTCTCGGCCGTCGTACCGGTCCTCGTGTTCGGCCTGCTGGTGCTGCTGATCCTGGACCAGACGGTGGGCGACCGCCAGGCCGATGCCCTGGCGGCCGAGGCGCAGCTGGCAGCGGGCCTGGTGGGCGGCACCGTCGACGCCGGCACGGCCGACCGCCTGGCCGCGGTGACCGGCGCGAGCGTGACCATCTTCGACGCGCATGGCCAGGTCGTCGCCAGCAGCGGACCGGGCGCAGCGACGGTGCCGCCGCCGGGACCCGCGCCCTCCCCCGGCGCGACCACGGCATCCGGTGGCGCGCTGCTGGGTCGCACCGCGGACAGCCGGGTCGTGGCCTATGCCCCCATCGGCGGGACGGGCGGCACCTTCACGCTGGCGCTGAGCCAGCCGGCGGCGACCGGCCCCGGCCTGCTGGCGCCGCTGCTGGCCATCCTGGTGGCCACGCTGCTCTTGGCCGTGTTCCTGTCCCTGGCCCTGGGCCGCAGCCTGTTCCGCCCCCTGACGCAGCTCAGCGCGACGCTCGACCGCCTCCAGGCGGGTGACCTGTCGGTACAGGTCCCCGTGGAAAGCGACGACGAGCTGGGGCGGCTGATGGCCAGCCACAACCGCCTGGCGGCCACGCTGGCCGGCCGCAACCGCTCGCTCGCGGTCGTCTCGCAGGCGTTCACGCCCCTCTCGCCAAAGGCCGGTGTCGCCCCCTTCCTGGCCGCGGCCGAGCGGGCGGCGACGCAGGCCTTCGGCTTCACCGCCGTGCACGTGCGGCTGGGCCCCCCGCCCGACGGAGGGCCGCCCGAGCGCGTGCCCGGCGAGGCGTTCGAGGTGACCGCGCCGCTCGCGGTGGGCGACGACGTGCTGGGCTCGATCAGCGGCACGCTGCCCCCTACGCGCGACTGGGGCGACGCCGACCAGGACCTGCTGCGGGTCTTGGGCGTCCAGCTCGCCGGCGCCATCCGCAACGCCGAGCTGTTCGCGGCGACGGCGGAGCTGGCCGAGCTCAAGAACGAGTTCCTGCGCGGGGTCAGCCACAACCTCCAGACGCCGCTCACGTCGATCCGCGTGTTCGCCGGCCAGATGGCGGCCGAGAACCCCGACCGGCGCCTGGGCATCATCGTCGAGCAGACGGAGCGCCTGTCGCGCCTGGTGGCGCAGCTGCTCACCGTGTCCAGGATCGAGGCCGGCACGCTCAAACCGGAGGTCGACGTCTTCCCCATGGCCGCCCTGGTGCAGCGCGCCTGGGAGAGCCTGGGCCACCCGGCGCACCGCCTCACCCTGGACGATCGCGCCAGCGGCTGGCTGGCCGCCGCCGACCGCGACTGGGTGGAGCAGGTCGTGTGGGCGCTGCTGGACAACGCCTTGCGCTACGGCGGCGAGGGTGGCATCGAGGTCACGATCGCGCCCGGCGACAGCGCCGGCGGCGACCATGGCCAGCCCGCGACGCGCATCGTGACGACCGTCCGGGACCGCGGTCCGGGCATCGCCCCGGTCGATCGCGAACGGGCCTTCGAGCGCTTCACGCGCCTGGCCCCCGCGAGCAGCGAAGGCACCGGCCTGGGCCTCAGCGTGGCGCGCGGGCTGGTCCAGGCGATGGGCGGTCAGCTCTGGCTGGCCGATGTCGACGGCCCCGGCGCGGCCTTCCGCTTCACCCTGCCCGCCGAGCGCATCGGCGGGCCGTGAGCCGATCAAGCCCCCTGGACACCACGACGCCGCGGTCCAGGGGACCGCGGCGGCGCGGGAGAGAGGAGGAGCCGACGCGGTGAGGGATGGGTGTTCCGCATCCGCGTCTTGGGTCATATAGTCGCGCCCGATCATGAACGTGTCATGAACGCCAGCGCGGCCGATGGTCCCGTGAGTCGGCCGTCGACGGACCCGGGCGGGGACCCCAAGAGGCCCCCGCTCGACGGGCCGGATGGCTCTGGCGGGAGCCCCTCGACACACGGAGACTGGGGCCATGGCCGTCCTGCATGACATCGTCCACGAAGCTGCGCCGCCCGTGCAGCATCGCCGCCACGCGGACATCGATCCGGCGACCGCGACGCGCACCGGACCCCGCACCCTGGAGGCACCGCGCGGCCCGGTGGTCGTCCACCGCCACGGTCGCGACCTGATCGGCCATGCCCTGCTCAACAAGGGCACCGCATTCACCGACCAGGAGCGGACCGCCTTCCGGCTGCGCGGCCTGCTGCCGGCGCGCGTGTCGACCATGGCGGAGCAGGTCGCCCTGGAGCTCGAGCATGTCCGCCGCAAGCCGGACGACCTCGAGCGGTACATCGGCCTGGCGGCCGTCCAGGATCGCAACGAGACGCTCTTCTACCGGGTCCTGGCGGACAACCTGGAGGAGTTCCTGCCGATCGTCTACACGCCGACCGTGGGACGCGCCTGCCAGGAGTACAGCCACATCTTTCGTCGGCCGCGCGGCGTGTGGATCACCCCGGCCGACATCGAGCGCATGGACACCATCCTGCGCGGCGCGGCCGACGAGGACGTGCGCCTGATCGTGGCCACCGACAACGAACGGATCCTGGGCCTCGGCGACCAGGGCGCCGGTGGCATGGCCATCCCGGTCGGCAAGCTCGCGCTCTACACCGCCGCGGCGGGCATCTACCCGGCCTGGACACTGCCCGTTTCGATCGACGTGGGCACCGACCGCGCCGACCTGCTCGACGATCCCCTGTACCTGGGCTTCCGGGCGCCGCGCCTGCGCGGCCAGCCCTACGACGACGTGGTCGAGGCGTTCGTGGAGTCGGTGCGGCGCGTCTTCCCGGCGGCCGTGCTCCAGTGGGAGGACCTTAAGCAGCACAACGCCGTGCGCACCCTGGCGCGCTATCGGCACCGCCTGACGAGCTTCAACGACGACATCCAGGGCACCGGCAGCGTCGTCCTGGCCGGTCTCCTCGCGGCCCGTCGGCAGCAGGGGTTGGCCGGCGAGCGGTTCCTCTTCCTGGGCGCCGGCGCGGCGGGCATGGGCATCGCCGGGCTGCTCCGTCGCCACCTGGCCGATGTGGCTCGGGCGGCCGGGGCGACCGGTACGTCAGAGACGGCCGGCCCGGTGCTGGCGCTGATGGACCATCGCGGCCTGCTGCACGTGGGACGACCGGAGCTGACCGACGCGCAGCGCTCATTCGCCGTCGATCCGCAGTGGTTCATCCAGGCCGGCCTCGGCCTGCCCGAACTGGCCGACCCCGTGGCCGTCGCGCGGGCCCTCAAGCCGTCCGTGCTCATCGGCACGACCGGCACGTGCGGCACGTTCCCCGAGGCGCTCGTGCGCGAGGTGGCGAAACACGCCGACGTGCCCATCATCCTGCCCCTCTCGAACCCGGGGGATCGGGCGGAGGCCCAGCCGGCCGACGTGCTGGCCTGGACCGAGGGGCGCGCCCTGGTGGCATCGGGCGGCCCGAGCATCGATGTGCCGGTGGCCGCCGGTCGGCGGACCATCGGCCAGGCCAACAACGTGTTCATCTTCCCCGGCGTGGGCCTTGGCGCGATCCTCGCGGAAGCCCGCGAGGTGACCGATGACGCCTTCCTCGTGGCGGCCCGCGAGCTGGCCGGCCTCGTCTCCGCGGAACGCCTCGCCGCCGGCGCGATCTACCCACCCATCCGCGACCTGCGCTCGATCGCGCGGGCGATCGCCATCGCGGTGGTGCGCCAGCTGCGGGACACGGGCTACGGCCGCCAGTACCGCGACGAGGAGATCGAGCCCGCCGTGGACCGGGCCATGTGGTGGCCGGAGTACCTGCCGTACGTGGCTGGCTAGCCGGCGCCCGCCCGCCCCGCCAAAACCGCGCCCGACCGGAGGTCGTACCGCCCTCTATCGGTGCCCCACGCCGGCTCATCAAGCCGGCCCGGCGCACCCCATATGAGAGAGGTGCCCCATGGTCAACCGGCGGCTCATGGCCACGGGGGTCGCGATCGGCCTCCTGCTCGCAGCGGCGGCTCCGGTCGCCGCCCACGATGGCAAGCCTCCGCGTAACGCGTACACCGAGACGGTGCTCGTCCACGGACCCACCCCGGACGCCGATCTCGTGAACGGCTGGGGCCTCGCGCGTGGGCCTGGCACTCCGTGGTGGGTGGCCGATAACGGCACGGGGCTCTCGACGCTGTACAACGGCGCCGGGTCCAAGCTGGGCCTGGTCGTCACGATCCCCGCCGACGGGCAGCCCGACGCGGCCCCGACGGGCATGGTCTTCAACCCTGGCGCGGCCGCCGGCGACTTCCACGGTGACAACTTCCTGTTCGCCAGCGAAGCCGGGGTGATCTCCGGCTGGCGTGGCGCGCTGGGTACGACCGCTGAGGTCGGCAACGGCGACCAGGCCGGCGACGCCGTCTTCAAGGGCCTCGCCATCGGCACCGCCGACCTGGGCGGCGGCGCGGCGAGCTATCTGTTCGCGACGGACTTCCACCACGGCCGGATCGACGTCTTCGACCGGACATTCACGCTGCAGACGTGGGCCCACGCCTTCGTCGACCCGCGATTGCCCAGGGGCTACGCCCCCTTCGGCATCCAGGACCTCAACGGCATGCTGTTCGTGACCTATGCCAAGACCCAGAAGGGCAGCAACGACGAGCTGGCCGGTATCGGCCGCGGAGTGGTGGATGCCTTCGCCACCAACGGCAGGTTCCTCGCTCGCGTCGCCACGCATGGACCACTGGACGCGCCCTGGGGCCTGGCCTGGGCGCCGGCGGACTTCGGTCGCTTCAGCGGCGACCTGATCGTCGG